>JANXDK010000009.1 GCA_025059435.1 Thermoproteota archaeon | reverse complement strand
ACATCGGCCCTTGTAACGGCATTCTCAACATCTTCAAGCCTCTCCGGATCTATCCATATTCTGGACTCACCAACTTTAAGAATTTCAGCAGCAAGCCTCCTTACCGTTTTAACACTCAACTCTTCTAAGCCTCCTTCGTCTTAACAGCTTTAGTCTCATAGTTAGCTATTACAAAGCCTCTTGAAAATGCTTCTTTCGCAAGAGCTTCCTTTAGCCTCCTACCCAGTTTTGAAGATAAAATTAGAATTTTCCCCTCTGGGGAGCCGGCTTTCTCCAGGTCACGTTTGGAGGAGATTAAGATAGGTTTTAAACCGGATGGATGTAAACCCTCGGTCTTCCTCGGAGAGCCGTATCCTACTTTAACTATCTTAGGCCATCCTTTAACCCTGAGTCTCATTTTGCTGTCTTTACCCCTGGGCCTACGCCAACTCTCGTCTAGTCTGACATACCTCCAACTTTCTTGTCTTACGAATTCAGGCTTAGTTGCCTTGTGCTTCCTTCTTAATGCAAGGAGCCTCTTAGCCTCATTGCTCAATCCTACCGCCTCCATAATCCCTTTTCAACAATGTATATACCATCTATGTAAACTCTTGGATCCTTATCCTTAATCTTCGTCGCTAATTCGAACATTGCAGCCACTTGAGTTACTTCGTTCTTATCCAATCCTGTGACGGTTATATCTTGTCCCGAGATGCTGATATCAATGTTTTTAAATGGTACTTTGAAACACCTAGGTGATTTTTCGCCCAAGAAGTTGTGTATATAAACCGTACTATGGGACTTGTCGTATTTAACAGTTACTGGGAAATGAGAATAAACTATCTTAAGCTTAACCATATAGCCATGGAGCACCCCTTCCATCATGTTTTTAACAAGCTTAGCAACTGTCCCAATCATTGCTTTAAACCTCTTACCTTTCTTTGTAGAAAATATTCTAAGAGTTCTACCCTCCAAAATTAGTATTAAGCCGGTATGCGAGAAATCTTTAGAAAGTTTACCAAGAGGACCCTCGACTGTAACGATAGAATCGTTCAGGCTTATTTTTACCCCTTCGAGAGCCTCGACTATTTCAGAGTAAACAGAATTCGTAATGCTAATAGACATATGCGATCAACCTCCCTCCGATTTTTTTGTTTTTTGCTTCTATATGAGTCATTAATCCCTCTGGAGTAGATATGATTAACAATCCCACATTGTAAGCTGGTAGAAACATCTTTTCAAACTTCTCAATATCTCGATAGGATGTTGGAAACCTTGGTTTAATGGCTCTACATTTGTTTATTCTTCCTATTAATTGTACTCTGAAAAAGCCTGATTTTCCATTGTCGATGAATTCAAATTCACCTATATATCCGGATTGCTGTAATATCTTAAGAACATGCCCTATAAGATTAGAGGCTGGCGCAATCATACATTCTTTCTTCCTCCTAAGATCGCAATTTTGAAGTGTCGTCAGCGCATTTGCCAGAGGGTCATTAAGAGTCAACTCTAACACCTCAATTGTACTTTCTGAATCCAAGTATTGGAGCAACTTCTCTGAAACAATGTCTACAATAATTCAAGCCATATTGTCTTATTATTGGACCATACGATCCACATCTAATACATGGTCTTGAACCTTTTCCAAACGTCCTTTTCTTAGGCATTTGACGAGCCATGTTAAACAACCTCCACTCCAAACTTTTCCCTAACGAAGCTTATTGTTTCTTCTTTCGTAATTCTGTGGGACGAGCCGACTTTGTTCCTACGACGCCTCCTGTACATGACGCGGAAACCAGGTCTGCAGAGCTTGACACAAACATCCATTCCGAAAACACCTATTTTAGGATCATATTTGACTCCTGGGAATTGAATATGCTCTTTAACACCGAAGCTGAACACCCCATCTTGGAAGCTCGAAGACTTTATCTTCCTCCCTATAGCATTGAAGGCTCTCGATAAGAATTCCTCTGCCTTCCTACCTCTCAGCGTTACTATAGCGGCAATTGCCTCGCGTTTCCTAATTCCAAATTCCTTTATTGTCTTCTTAGCCCTCCTCTCAGCGGGCTTCATGTCGGTTAATATAGTTAAAACCTGTTTGGCTTTCTCTAACGTATCCCCAGGTTTACCGGGACATATGTTTACAACAACTTTCTCTATTTTTATACTTCTCATGGGATTCTCATGTTTCTGCTCTCTTCTTTCTAGAATAGCCTCAGCCAAGGATTCTCCCTCCCAACAACCATAACATAATCCCTAATGGTATTCAACTCACCATGGTCAGTGGTGAGCGTAACAATGCTATCGCGAAGTAGGCCAGAACTAGAAATAGATTTAACAATACCTATACTACCAGAATGTCTACCCATGAAAACATATGCGACATATCCCTCTTTAAGAGGGGCTTTATCCACTATAGTGCCTTCTGGAAGCTTCACAAGAAGCGAACCACCTACGTTGAGAGAATTATCATCTGTCTCAAAAGTCTTACCGTCCTCGGTTGCGAGCATAAGTTTTCCGCGATAGAGATATTTCTTATTGATCCTACATATTTTCATTGTCGATTCCTCAGGAGAGATCTCAATAGGTATGAGCCTACCCTTATTGTCGACTAAAATCCGATAATGCTTGTTTAACTCCTTAACGCTTATAACATCCATCAAACCTACTGGGAACTTGTCAGATTTTCGAGAGAATCCATCTACAAGGATTAACGAACGTTTTATAATACTTCTCGCCTCTCTACCTGTTTCAGCTATTTTCAAGATATCTCTTACAACAACTTGAAGCGGTAACGAGAGTTTTAAACGATGAGGACCAGGCTCCGGCTTCGTGATAAACTTTTTCTCCTTGACTCTAACAACCTGCATAGGAACAGGAGCAGCATATCTTTTAAGACTCTTGGATCCGCCTTTACGCGCCACCTTCGGAACCCTCCTTAACGGTCTTACGTTTCCTCTCCAAGATAAGATGCCTCCACTTATCCTTCTCATCGATCTTGACGAGTATTACTGAATTAAGAGGTATTGGAACCAGCCTTTGCTCCCCGCGAGCATTCTCCCGGTAGACACCGGAGATGTAGACGCGTCCCCTGTTTCTGTCGACTTTACTTACATCCCCCTCCATACCCTTGTAGTCACCCCTTATTATAAGAACCCTATCTCCAGTTCTTACTGGTAAGCTTCTAAAACCGTACTTAGCCCTCAACTCACGACTAAGGTGTACGGAAGAAGCTTTGTAGGCAAGGTGTTTTTCATTCATGTCTTATTACACCACCATTGAAGCAAGTGCTGAAAGCTTTGGCCAGAGGTCAACAGCCTCCTTTGCTACTGGGCCTTTGATCTCAGTACCCTTAATATCGCCTTCTGGAGTTACGAGTACTGCAGCATTATCTTCGAAAACAACTCTAAGCCCATCTCTTCTTCTAACAGGGTAACGTTGTCTTATTATTATTGCCTTCATGAGTTTGTTCTTAAGGTCTGGAGTACCCTTCTTGACAGCAACTGTCACCAGATCCCCGACTTTAGCAGAGGGCCTGCGCCTCAGTCTGCTACTCGTCCTATATACCTGTACTATTCTCAGAACTTTCGCTCCGGAATTATCTGCACACACTATGTTGGCACCGACGGGCAGCCCCCGGGATCCATGCAACCTATACTCCAATATGCCCTTTGCGGAGACTGCTCTAGATTTCTTCATCGCCATCTTAACCCACCTTCCCCAGCACTACAAAGTGCACAGTCTTACTCAATGGTCTTGTCTCCCCTATTATAACCCTATCTCCTGTTCTAGCAGCAATACAGGGAGGATTATGGGACGGGATTCTACTCCTCTTCCTCATATATCGTTTGTATTTTGGAACATAGTGTAAATATTCTCTAACTACTATAACCGTGTTCTTCATCTTATCTGAGACCACGGTACCTTCGAATATACTACCCCTAACTCTGACGTTGCCATGGAATGGACACTTCTTGTCCTCACATTTATTATCTGGAGGAACGAGTCCAAGATCATTAAGAAAACTCAAGGATCAATCCTCCCTGTTCTATCCTCTGGCCTAAACGCCAGCAACTCACCTCTTAATGCAACATCTTTATCGCCAAGTTTGAATATGAAGACTTTACGCTGCTTTGGAATAATAAGGCGTCGTCCTTTCTCGGATAGTATGATTAGAGTATTCTTTGTCTCCCAGATAACCTTCCCAGAGAAAGTCGTGGGGCCACCTTCATGGTTAAGAACCCTAACAGGAAGCCCTATTAGCTCGTGGTATGCAAGGTTACTAGGAGTCCTCATTTTCTATTCTCCTCCCTTTCCACAGTGAGTATTCTAGCTATGGCACGTTTCAACTCTCTAACTGCCTTAGTATTCTCCTCAAGACCCGAGGCAGCTCTCATCTTTGCTATCATCAACTCATTGCGAAGTTCTTGTAGTTTTTTAAGCCTCTCCTCTCTACTCATACTTCTTATCTCACTCGCCTTTAGTCTTGCCAACTTCCACAACCTCCTGTGGATTTTCGACTAGCTGCACCTGGTCCGGGAAAACAGCTTCCTTCAATATTTTGACTTTAACGCCCATGATTCCTTGCGGCAATAGAACACTTGCCTTACCGACTTTAACATACTTCATCGCAGGGTCTCCGGCTGAAGGCATGTATCCATAACTAAACTTCTCAAACCTGGCCCTATCGGTAGTAAGCTTGCCAGCTATCCTTATCTCACATCCTACTGCGCCCGCAGCAGCTACTCTTCGCAGAACAACCCTAGCTGCCCTACGGTATTTAACACCCTTCTCAAGAGCTCTGCATATCATTTGAGCAACAAGATGAGGTTCTAAATCTGGATTCTCAACTTCCGACACGTTAACCTGCGGATTTTCAAGATTAAACTTCTCCCTGAGAATATCCTGAATCTCCCTGATCCTTCTCCCGTCTGGACCTATGACAAGCCCGGGCTTACTCGTATATATTGTTACTACAAGACCCATTGGAACATTCAAAACCTTACAGCCTACATACCCCCCGTCTTTCAAATACTCTTTAAAGAAATCATCAATCTGCTGGTGAAGAATACCCAGGTTAAGGACCCTCTTATAAAATATAAGCTTCCTCTTGCTCGACAATTCAACCAGCCTCCTCAACAGCCAAGGCCTCTACGTGAACAAGAGTTTCAAACCTGGGTGTAGCCCTGCCGAAAGCCCGGGGGATATACCTTTTCAACTTCCTACCCCTATGGACAACCACACCAGTTATCCTCATCCTATCGGGAGAGAGACCCTTGTACTCAGCATTGGCTTCAAGCTGGGATAGGAGCCTAAGGAAAAAACGGGCTGTCTTAACAGGATACCTCCCGGAGTCAAAATACTCAAGCCCCCTTCTGTGAGGGACCTTTTTCCTATATCTCCGGAATGGTACGGGCACCTCCATCCTAACTACTGCCTCAAGCCTCTTCCGAGCTTCTGGAATCATAAGTCCCTTAATGAACCTAGCCATCTCTACCGCATGTTTGGGGGATATTCTAACCTCTCTAAGGCTGGCCTTAGCCGAACGCGACTTATCCACTTCTACCAGACTATACTTGAAACTCGGCAAACTTGACACCGGTTAGCTTGCGGGGGCGAGACAGAAAGAGACACCAACTATTAAATATTTTGTCACCCTATAAGGAATGCTTAAATCCCCATATTGAGGCATTTCAGCGATGAAAAATGAGTAAGGAGACTGAAGCTGAACCCAGCATACGTAGAGCTGTCAACGTCGACAAGCTCGAGAAGACACCGGATGGTTATGTTGCACACGTAAAGTCGCTCGAAGGTTTGAGAAAAATCGCCACTATACTGAAGAAGCCCATGGTCTCTGTTAAGGAGAGCGGAGAATACCTTGTTATCGACGATAGGATAACCTACGTGTGGAAGGAAACCAGTAAGTAGTACAATTCAACCCCTTTTTATTTTTCTTATTTCAAAGGTACGTAAGTAGAGGATTTGCTAGCACCCACACCAGGCTTACCGTGTACAACCCTCTTGTTCGTTATCGCAAACTCACCCAAGTAGTGCCCAACCTTGTCCAGAGTTATCTCAACCGGTATGAAGTCCTTACCGTTGTGAACCTCTATTGTTAAGCCAACCATTTCAGGTAGGATTGGCATATCCCTCCTATGAGTCCTTATCCTCTTAGTCTGAGCTCCGGTCTTAGCCATCTCAGCCTTAATCTTCCTAATATTCTCCAGAAGCTTCCTGTTCTCAGGGTGCAACCCCCTCTTAAGGGTCCTCCTAATACGAGCTGGGAGAAGCCTCATCAACTCATTCATCGAAAGATTATTCAGCTCCTCAAGAGTCTTACCCCTATATGTCTGGCTGATAGACATCTACCATTTTTTCGGGTAAGCCGGGATATAATAATCTTTTCCCTTTAAAAACCGGTCAAGCTTTTCGAAAATAGTAATCTAAAGCCATAATCAATTTATGAAGCATCGGTAAATTTATTAAAACTTAAGGGAACAACTTGATATGAATTCGAATTTTTGGAATTGGAAAAATGTTAAATTTTTAGTTTTATTCAGGTAGTTGTCTAATCTTCTTCCTACCAGTCTTACGAGGAGCAATTAGGCCAACCTTAGCACCAGGCGGAGTATTACGGCTAACTGAAGTAGAGCCCCCTACATGCTGATGCCTTCCCCCGCCGTGAGGATGATACACGCTTATCATTGCTACTCCTCTTACAATCGGGTATTTTCTTCCTTTGCTTCGCATTAGTTTTCTTTTTACGCCTGCTTTGAGGAATGGTTTTTCTGTCCTTCCTCCTGCTGCTATTACTCCTATTGTTGCTAATGCTCTTGTATCAATCACGAATGTTTTTGCCTTAGGATTTTGTAGGATTGCTGTCCCATCTGTTTTACCTACTAGCGTCGCATAGTTTCCAGATGATCTGAATAGTGCTCCACCATCTCCCGGTTTACGTTCTACATTTGACACTATTGCACCCTCTGGTATCTCTGCAAGTGGAAGCATATTTCCTACTGCCAGTGGGCTTCCCCACCCTATCGAGATTCTCTGTCCTACATACATTGATTCTACTGCTACCGTATAGAATGTTCTCCCATCGTCCAATTTGATTTCCGCAAGTGGAGCCCCCCTTCCAGGATCATGGTGCAATGCTATAAGTGTTCCATCTAATCTTTCTCCTTTAACCAAGAAGGGATACTTAGCGGGCCCTACTCTCCTGTGTGTCGGTGCCATGAAGTTAGGAGATCTCCCACGTCTTCTCACTATCGGTCTCTTGCCCATTTCACACACCTCCTATACTATTTTCAGCCTACTCGCAATATCCATTGCATTATACTCCTTGGCAAGCTTGATTATTGCTTTCTTCTCCCCTTTTATGCTCCTTATTATGTTCACTTTCTCAACTTTTACGTTTAAGAGTTTCTCAACAGCCTGCTTAACCCTATTCTTATCCGCTTTAGGATCTACGATAAATATCAGCTTGTTCTCCCTTTCTATCATTTTAAAAGCTTTTTCAGTTGATACCGGTCTTATTATCACGTTATCCTGCGACATATTTTCTCACCCTTTCTACCATTTTATTCAAAGCGGGAAGACTCCATATCGTAAGTCTACCCGGATGGCCTCCGGGTGCTAGATCCATTACTGAGACCCTGTTAGGCGTTTTAACATCCACACCCGGTATTCCAGATGCTGATTTAACAATACTGGCTTTCATACTTGAGACTATTATTAGAGGACCCACTCTCCTCCTTAACCTCCTGCCTCTCCACTTAGACTTTCCGCCTCTTATCTTTGGTCTACCGTAGATTCTTTCAAGCTCCTTATCCAAACCTATTTTCTCTAAAAGCCTAATTACTTCACGCGTTTTAGATAGGTTTTCGATATCCTGTGTAAATACTATTGGTATTTTCACCTCTCCAAGTCTATGTCCCCTCTTTTTGACGATTTCCCTGTTGAATGTTGCTGAAAGAGCAGATAAGAATGCCTTTCTATACTCCTTCTTGTTTATATTCTTCCTTATCTTCTTCTCAACACGCGGTGGATGAGCCAACCTGCCTTTCACCGTCATGGGTGCAAACCTAGCCACTCCCCTTTCCGTCCTGGGGACCCTAGCTATTCCGTAGCCTACTCCCCAGCTCTCAGCAGTAGTCCTCTTGCCAGCCATTGGATCCCTACCCTGCGGCTGGAGCCTTCTAGATTGTTGGGCTAAGAACGCTCTCCTTATGAGATAGTCCTCTACTTCAAATGCCATTAGGAAGGAAGGTAAAGATGCCTCCCCGTCTTCTTCGCCATCGGCCTTTAGAAGCCGTATCTTTAATTCTTCCTGAATACTCATCATGCTGCCACAGGCCTCCTTATGTTAACGTATGTTAACATTGGGGGCTCGATTTTAGCCTCTCCTTTTCTTGCAGAAATCCTTAATTTAACGAGTCTTTTTGGAGTACCTGGTACACTACCGTTTAACATCACAACGGTATTCCTAACCACACCGTACTTGTGAAAGCCGCCAGGCTTGTTGACTTCATCAGGATTCTCCACGATTCTAAGTATTCTTAGGTTTCTAACTAGTCTCTGCATATAACCCATTTGACCGGGTCTTGGAACAGTATACATCACTCCAGAGGGTTTCCAGGGACCGAGTGTTGCAACACCTCTGCGTGTCTTATTACTCTTCCTATCGAGTATTTTCACACGGAACCTCTTTACAACACCCTCAAATCCCTTTCCCTTGGTTACTGCGAAAACATCGACGTAGCTTCCCTCCTGGAAAACCTCCTTTATGGTAACCTCCTTACCAAGGATTGACAACGCGTAGCTCACTCTCTCGGCGACAGCATTACCTCCCCCCACTGCTATTTCGAAAACCTCAGGTATTTTCTTACCTATGCCAGTCTTATAAGGCTGAGTTGCGACAATAACCCTTACCTCCTTAGTCTTTTCAACAAGTTCTTTCGGAGGCTCTATTGCAGATTCTTTCTTTCGATTTCTTAAAGAAGTTATTCTCCTCTCGATGTACTTCGGAAGCGTTTTTGCCCAATTTTCCCAAATAACCCTCAGTCCCTGAAAACTATCCCCATAAAGCCTTACTCCTACTATTATGAGCGGCGGAGTTTCAATAATCGTTATTGGTGTGAAGACCTCTCTGCCTTTGAAAGGGGATGATTCCGATGTGTCTATAGTGAAACCATGAGTCATACCAACTCGGTAACCGGCGAAGCCCAAAAGCCTCACTTTACCTTCTATTTCAGGCCAGAATCTTATTCTGGGAGTTAATCTTCTAAAACGTGCTCTAGGACGAAACGCGAGCGAACCATGTCGGGGAGCACTTTGCTTCCTATGACCCATTTTAATAATCCCCTTTTATCCAGGCGTGATTTGTCAAGAGGATAGACAAGCCCGTTTTAACCTTTTCTCCCCAAGTAAACCTTCAAAGAATCCTCTATATTTGCTCTTTTCCGAGATGTGTCTATAAGCAAGATGTTAAACCTCTAGATAACTCCTTATCAAAGATGTTAGTAAAGGGAGCGTGATGTAAATAGCCTCTTCGGTGCGCACTGTCTCAGTACCTTGTTCGCCCACGGTATTCACAACTATGTCAAAAACTTCATCAACCAAAATGTTTTCCCTAGCAAGTATCTCCCTTATACCCATCGAGGGAGAGCCGAAAACTATCATCGCCCTACTCGTTTTAGCAATAAGCCTTTTAAGCTCTTTAATTCTCTTCCAGAAAAGTTCTCCATATTTGGAAGTACCTATCTTAACACCATCAGCCTTCTTCAAAAGTGCTCCTAGGGTTGCTCTTGGAGAAGATACATGGTAGCCCAAGTAGAAAGGAGGATTAGAAGGATCTACTATGCTTGCTTTAAGCCTCGTTGGGTCTTCAACCATTATTAGAACAACATCCCCGGGGTTTGCCTTCAGAGATGGTTCTGGAATAGGGGCTATTAGCCTCTTTTCAAGACCTGCTTCTAAGACAATTTTCTTATCCGATTTCCCTACTACAGCAGCGAGTCTGAAGCTCTTAGGAGGAAGTTGCTTAAGAGAAGAAGGCACTGTGTGAGAGGGGATTTTCAAGGGGGGCAGAAGACCTGCAAATCTAAGCTCTTCCTCTTTCTTAAAAACAATCTTCCTCAAATACTGTGGAACAACCATGTATTCGAGTAGTTTAGAGAAAACCCTCTGATTACTTAGAGATTCCTTGCTATAGTCGTCCAAGTAGATTATTATTTCGTCCACCATGAATATGGCTGCAGCCCTTCCGACAAGTCCAGCCCTGAAAGTTTTAACTCTAAGATCGTCGGTGATACCTATCACCGACGCCGGAAGAGCAATGGATATTTGCAAGCCTTCTTTAAGTATCTAAACGCTATTATTTATCTCTAAAGCTGATTATTCTAGTTCTGAAATCCTCTCTGAAAATATTTGGGAAAGAGGCTTCTTCTCACCCTTACTGACGACCATTATCCTAGACTCGTATCTTACTGGTATTCCCAAGTACCTGAGAAACCTGTAGAAATCCCCTGCGTCAACTGGACCATTTATAAAACCCTTTTTGAACATAGCGTATAGGATAAGCTTTGCCCTCTTGGTCTCATGCGGAAAATCCCTTTCAGCAAGCGCAAGAATTTCCATACCCTTCTCATCCAAGAGCCCAGATACGACCCTATCAACTTCTCTATCAATACTCTCATTGCCACTACTCATCAAGTTCTTTTTCTCGACTTTTAGCTTATGCATTAATCGTCGTTTCTTCTCTTCCAGTATACGCTCCAGCTCCTTATCCTCAGACAATTATTATCTACTTTTAACCACTTGAAAACATCATTTTTTAAACATTATCTTTTTAATCCTGTAGGAAAACAATATTGTAGGCCGGGGTGGCAGAGTGGAAATGCGCTGGCCTTGAGAGCCAGTGGCCCATGAGGGCCGCAAGGGTTCGAATCCCTTCCCCGGCGCTTATTTAGGTTTTCACTTGAATCTTTACGGGAAGAAGATCACTTTAAACTATAATTAAGTATTGCAATTAAACCTTGGAATAGTAAACATTCCTAATACTTGAAAATTTAAACAAAGTTCTGTTTAACTTCCTCCATTAAGTATTCATCACCCTTTAATACTGATGCCTTGGCTTTATCTCCATGGTTGCATTTACTCACCTATACTGAAAACATCATTTAAAAATATGGTCTTGTAATTACTACAGTGTTTTAGCTTAAAAAATATAAATTAATTGGTTTTTAACAATTCGAAAAGCTCCTCATCGCTGGATCTCATGATTAAACGAGCATCCTCCTCACATTTCTCCAAAGAGGTTTTTGCATATTTTTCCAATATGTTTTTCTTGACGCTTATGACAATACTATCCTTCCCGTTGTAGAATCTAACCAACAACCCCTCCCCCTCGTATAGAGTTATATTATCTCCGATTATTGCTTTTAATCCATCTACCGCACAAATGTAGGGCTTCTTCATCACAGTGAATACTTCGCAGGAGGTAGGATTACCAATAATTCTCATCGCCTTTAAACCCATTCTTAACCCTAAAACTAGGAAAGGCCCTAGGTGGCCATGGAGGTTAACGGCCTTGTCTAGAACCTCTTTCCGAATACTTATTAAACTCATGCCTTAGTCCCAGCCTCGCGCAGTTTCCGAGACTCTAGGCTTATCGTAAGAGCTATTCCCAAAAGCCATCCCGCTGCACCGCCAGCCGCGTGTAGCATAACCCAACCGATCACGCCACCCCATTTGGCCAGTTGAGGAGCAGCCATGAAGAACATTCCTATTATGAAGCCAGCTAATGCAGCTGAAATGGCCGAGGCCGCTAGTAAGAATAAGGCTCCAATAAGTCCTTTCTTAAAACAGTTATTGTAGCGAAATAACCAAACTAGTATGTCAAACGCCACGCTAGCAGCTGTGAAGCCTAGGAAATGAGTTGCACCTGGCCTAAAGACGAAGTTTATGACCGTCGCCACGAAGCCTACTGCACTCGCCGTCCCAAGCTTCCTAACCCACCAAACAGCCAGAATCAAAGACATAAAGCCTATCATGTCGCAGAAAACAGGTATACCGAACATGCTGAATATTACTGGTGCTAGCGTAGCATTCAATATACCCCAAAGCGCTGCAAAGAGCGCTATAGCGACAACATCTCTGACAGTGAAATACGTCATTTTATTCCTGCCTCCAGTATTACTCTTTTTTGATTCAGTAATACCTATATAAGCTTTAAGTTGAAATTCTAAGAAAAGCTGTAAATGGTCAAATATGCCGAAAGACAATCCTATTTCATAAATACGCCTTCTAAATTAGACTATTGGATGTACAAGCAAAAGTTTGAAAGGTTAATGAATATAGCGACCATACTATTTGACAATATATTTGTAACAATAGCACATACCATAAATATTTAGGGGTATTATATATATAATACAGTATTACAAAAGTGCAAATAACCGAAACGCATATATATATATATATCTTCAAGGGAGTCATCAATACTGTGATAGAAAATGATGAATATCAAAA
>JANXDK010000099.1 GCA_025059435.1 Thermoproteota archaeon | reverse complement strand
CTATCTGGTCACATGCTTTTACTGAAGCAAGTAAGTGACTTACTGGACATATTCCACAAACTCTTGATGTGATAGATGGCATTTCATAAAAGGGTCTTCCTTCACAGAATTTTTCAAATCCTCTAAAGTCTGTTACCTGGAAACGTGCTTCCTTAACCTCATCGTTTTCATCTAAGAATATTGTAACCTTTGCATGTCCCTCAATTCTTGTTACAGGATTTATCACAATTTCTTTCATAAAATTTCACCTAACCATATTTAAATTTCTCCTCTATAGAGGGTACTCTTCCCTCTAAGAATTCTGTTATAACATAGTTGATTAGGTCTGCTGAAGGAGGGCATCCGGGTATGTAAAAGTCTACCTTAACAACCTCGTTAATTGAATATGCTTTTTCTAAAAGCTTAGGAACCTGCACTGGATATTGTGGATTGTATGTTACAGTTTCAATATAGGCCTTTTCAAGAACTTCCTTCACACTATCTTGGAAACAGTTCCTTAGTGTGACAACGTTTCCTG
>JANXDK010000098.1:290-519 GCA_025059435.1 Thermoproteota archaeon | reverse complement strand
GAGGTTGGCTTCAAGCAGGTAGACGAGATATTTCCGAACGTTTCCATAAATCCAACGACCGAGCTCCACGGCCTTAACGATTGTCGCAAAATTGTCGTCAGCCAAAACCATGTCCGAAGATTCTTTCGCAACATCGGTTCCCGTAATTCCCATCGCCACGCCGATGTCTGCCTTCTTCAAGGCGGGGGCATCGTTTACGCCGTCGCCCGTCATCGCGACAACGTATCCT
>JANXDK010000098.1:0-280 GCA_025059435.1 Thermoproteota archaeon | reverse complement strand
AATCCGAGCGTAAACCACAACCCGCTCCACAATCCTGTCAAACTCTTCGTCAGAAAGCCTTTCGACTTCCTCACCCGTCAACACCAAATCACCTTCCCGGTAAATCCCAACCTCCTTCGCAACCGCAAGAGCCGTAAGCCTATGGTCACCCGTAACCATGACCGTCCGAATTCCCGCTTCACGGGCCTTCTTCACGGCTTCGTAGGCCTCCGGCCTCGGCGGGTCCATCATCCCCACGAGGCCGAGGAAAACAAACCCCTCCTCTTCGAATTTGTTCTCG
>JANXDK010000097.1 GCA_025059435.1 Thermoproteota archaeon | reverse complement strand
TGGTTAAAGCAATCTTAGCTGATAAGGAAGAGGTCCTAACAGCTTCCGCAGTATTAGAAGGCGAATACGGTATAAAGGATGTTTGCATAGGTGTTCCAGTAAGAGTGAGTAGGAAAGGGTTTAAAGTGATTGAGGAAAAGCTTAGTGAAGATGAACTATCTATGCTTAAAAAGGCTGCTGAAAGCATTGTAATAGTCTTAGAACAAATAGGTTATAGGAAATAGGAGAAGTGGAGGGACTATGGACCGGGTGGGACTCGAACCCACGACCCCCCGCATTTTGTCATTTAATGGTCGCCAAGCGGGTGTTCTACCACTGAACTACCGGCCCCGACGTTTTTTCGTATAACGATAATATTAAGTTTTCTCCTAAAACCCAAATATTAATGGCTTCCACAAGGCATTATCTAAAAGAAAATCCATAAAAACCCTTCTCCTTATACCAGACTTGAATTGGTGAGTAAGGCCAGGATAAAGATCGTGAGTAATGAGCTGAGCGATCTTCAGGGTGTAATAGATCAAATACTTAAGATAGCTAAAGAGAATGGTGTTAAA
>JANXDK010000096.1 GCA_025059435.1 Thermoproteota archaeon | reverse complement strand
CAAATACATGGTACGCAACCATTAGCATGGCTTCAATCACTTAAGCTTAAAAATGTTTATGGATATATCAAAAGGATGTGATATGCCGTTAAGTAAGAATGATATAGTTTTAGTGGATTATGTTGTGAGAGTTAAGGAAAGTGGTGAAGTAATTGAAGTAACTGACGCTGAGAAGGCTAAGGAATTTAAGGTCTTTGATCCCGGTAAGTCTTACGAACCTTTATTGGTTGTGTTAGGTGAGGGGAGGGTGATTAAGGGATTTGAGGAGGCTTTAGAGAGTTCTGAGGTCGGTGTTGATGCTGAGGTTGATATTCCTCCAGATAAGGCTTACGGCGTTAGAGACCCTAATAAGGTTAAGACGCTGTCTTTACGTGATTTTGCGAGGGCTGGGGTTAGACCTGAGGTTGGTAAGGTTGTTGAGGTTGGTGGTCAGTTAGGGACTGTTAGGAGTGTGAGCGGCGGTAGGGTTGTAGTAGATTTTAACCACCCACTTGCTGGTAAGACGTTAACCTACAGTTTTAGGGTTGTTAAGAAGTTAGATGAGCCTGTTGAGAAGGTTAAGTATCTTGTTAAAAGGTATGTTAGGGGTGTTAACGTTGATGATGTTAAGGTAAGCGTGGATTCTGAGTCTAGTAAGGTAAGAATTGAGTTGCCTAGGAACTCCTACTTCAGTGAGAACATTCAAATAGCTAAGAAGTTAG
>JANXDK010000095.1 GCA_025059435.1 Thermoproteota archaeon | reverse complement strand
CTGCCTGCTTAAGAGCAGGAGCATCGTTAACACCATCACCAGTCATAGCAACAATATGACCCTTCTTCTTCCATGCTCTGACAATTTTTAGTTTATGTTCAGGGGATACACGAGCGTATACAGTTATTCTTTCAACCATTCTTTCAAACTCCTCATCTGGTATTTTTTCTATTTCTTCACCTGTCAAAACCGAGTCGCCCTCTTTGTAAATCCCAAGCTCCTTTGCTACTGAAATAGCTGTAAGCATATGGTCGCCGGTTATCATGATTGGTTTTATTCCTACTTGCTTACATGTTTCCACAGCCTTTATAGCCTCTTCTCTTGGAGGATCCATCATTCCAATTAAACCAAGAAAAACCATGTTTCTTTCAATAGCCTCCTCTTTCAAATTTTTCTCATCCTCGGTTGTCATTTTGAACGCCATACCTAAAACACGAAGAGCGCTGCCGGCCATTTCGTTATTAACGTTTAGTATTTTCTTCCTCTCCTCCTCGGTTAATTCTTTAATGCCATTTTGCTCATATATGTGGGTGCATTTCTCCAAGACCCTTTCGGGCGCACCCTTCATAAATACAGTTTTATTGCCTTCAGGAGTTAAGTGAACTGTTGTCATCAATTTCCTTTCAGAACTAAATGGGATTTCATTAATTCTCGGATATTGATTTCTAACTTCATCTGGTCTTAAACCCGATTTTACAGCAACTACCAGAAGAGCACCCTCCGTC
>JANXDK010000094.1 GCA_025059435.1 Thermoproteota archaeon | reverse complement strand
AATTACTGGCACCGATGTTACTAGAGAGGCTGCCGATCTCGTTTTGGCTGATGACAATTTTGCAACAATTGTAAAAGCAGTAGAAGGGGGAAGAACTATTTATGATAATATTAGGAAATTTTCATTTTTCCTTATGAGATGTAACTTTGATGAACTTATGTTAATTGGGACATTTGCATTATTAGGATTAGAACTTCCATTAACTGCCGGGATGATCCTTTGGTTAAATCTTGTAACAGACGGTGGACCAGCACTTGCATTAACAATGGATCCTCCTGAAAAAAACGTAATGAAAAGACCGCCACGCAATCCAAATGAAGGAGTTTTACATGGAAGGCTTGTCTCAATAATCGTCACTTTCATATTGCAGTTCATTTTAACTGGAGGCCTGTTTTACTGGCAATACTATTTGTTGCCCGGTCCTTTAACCAAAGAGAAACTAGCGCAAGCCAGAACCATGGCTTTTGTTCGAGCAACACTACAAGAATTGTTTGTTGTCTGGAATTGCAGGTCGGAAAAACGTAGTGTCTGGAAAATGGGGAAGGAAAACTTCAACAATAAGTATTTGTTGGTATCCGTTGTATTTTCAGCCATAGCAACCGTACTTGTACCGTTCTTCGGTTTAATGGGAACAGTTTGGTTAGATGATCCATTAGAATGGAGTATTGCTATAGCTGCTTCATTATCAGGACTATTCATACTTCCTGAAATCTTTTACGGAAGAAAGGTATGGCGCTGGACATGAGATAATACTAAAATCTCATTGTTTTAAGCGTATTTACTATTCCTAACTAATTCTGATATTTATTTGAACGGTTTCTTCTAAGCAAGAGCTTGGTCGCTTCAGTGCTGACTAAAGTTATTATGGATACAACTATTGCCAATGAAAAGCTGATTAAGTCTGGTTCGACAATACCAAGTGCTTGGCGAGTAATAGGTAAACTGATTAGAACCAGTAGAAGGAAGACTTCCCAAGAAACGGCTGCTAATAAAAACCCGTGAGGACGGGTTTCAAATATAGTGTACTCTAACGAGCGACATGTTAATGCTACAACCAATTCAAAGAAGACGAATGTTAAGAAGACCCTCGTGCGAGCCATTTCTTCATAGGGAAGAGATGTTAAGAAGACCCATAGGATCAGTGGCGTTCCTACGATCAACGTACGTAAGAGAAAAGATTTAACTTCCCATGTAAATATTGGTTCCTTTGGATTTCTAGGTGGTTTCTTCATTATATCTGGGTCAGGAGGACTTAAACCTAAGGCTAGTGCTGGAAGACCATCTGTAGCTAGGTTAACGTAAAGTATTTGCACCGGAAGCAGTGGCATAGGGAATCCGAGTAGAACAGCTATAGAGAGCATTACTATCTCTACAAGATTAGCTTGTAATAAATATGTAAGGTATTTTTTTATGTTATCGTATATCCATCTACCAAGTTCAATAGCATTAACTATTGTTGCAAAATTATCGTCTGCTAAAACCATATCCGAAGCTTCCTTAGAAACCTCGGTGCCAGTAATC
>JANXDK010000093.1 GCA_025059435.1 Thermoproteota archaeon | reverse complement strand
CTAAGGACAATACAGCTCATCGGCACGCCACCATTCAAAGAAGTGAGGATAAGCGGTCTTGGTCTTGACGAGAAGGGAGAGGCAATGCACAAGTCAAAAGGAAATGTGATTTATCCGGACAAGTACCTTGAGGAATACGGTGCCGACGCCTTCAGGTTCTGGGCTGCCTCAGAAGCCAAGCTCGGCTCCAACTATCGTTTCTCAGAAGAAAAGATTAAGGGGGCAAGATTATTCCTCACTAAGCTTTGGAACATAAGCAGGTTTATATCCTCATTCGAATACGTAGACAAGAAGCCCAAGCTATGTTTACTAGACAGGCTTGCGTTAAGCGAGTTAAAGAGGATTCTTGAAGAAGCTAAAAAAGATTATGATTCTTTAGACTTCTACGGACCCTCTAACCTATTTAGAAACTACATATGGAACTTCTTTGCAGACCATTATTTAGAAGCCGTTAAGCCTAGGGCATACTTAACGGGAAGCCGAGAAGAAGCGGTGTCTGCGTGGTATACTCTACACAGGATCTTAAGGACGTGTTTAATCTGTCTCTCTCCAATAATACCTTTCATAACAGACTATTTGTTTAGAAACATGTATGGCGAATCGGTGATGAAACAATCTTTTCCAAACTTGGATGATGTTGAAACCGTCGACGGAGAACTAGTAACTCTATTCGTAAGCGTAAACTCAGCAATCTGGAAACTTAAGAAAAGGCTTAACATACCTCTAAATGAGAAAATAGGCTATAAAGTATACTTACCTGATAAGCTAAGAGGCTTAGAGTCTGATTTGATTAGAATGCACAAGATTGAAGTTAGTTATGAACAGCCCGAATCGGGATCTGAGGAAATAGACGGATTCTTCTTTAAGAAGATCTAGGCTCGATCGGAAATTATTTCCTCGAGTTTTTTAACACAATTGCTCAGATCCTCGATACTTTTAATATTCGTGAATTCTATTGAAACATAGCCGCTATAGAAAACAAGATTAAGAGTATGAAAAACTTTTCTAAGAAAGTCCTTTTCAGGATTATTCAGACTATTTTGACTGATAACAACATGATTGACTAGAGGCACGAGTTTTTCAAGAGCTGCCTCGCTAATATTCTTAACATCATTGATTTTTAAAGTTAAGCCTATATTTTCGGAGCCGATGTCCTCAATCATACTCATGAGCCTCTCCATTTTCAAATACGCGGATTCTTCTATATCTATGCTGATCTTCACGTTATTCTTTTCCGCTGCCGAAAGAAGGTTAAGCAAATTCCTGTAAAGTAGGCTGAAATCTTTTTCAATGTATTCTCTACTCTTTTCAGGCGTAGCTTTCAGCTTTAGAATCCTACATCCATTTTCTCCACAAAATCTTATCCAGTTTTTAACCTCATTGAAGTATTTCTCGTCACTCTTAACGTCTCCTCCCAGCAAGTTGAGTCTTAGCGTCAATGCTACTATACTCCCCCCATTCTCCCTCATTGCATTAAATATCTGATGAATATGCTCTCTGTTCTTAGTACTTCCTTCATCAAGCTCAATATTTCTAAAGC
>JANXDK010000092.1 GCA_025059435.1 Thermoproteota archaeon | reverse complement strand
ACCAAATAAACTCGCCAATTAAAAACAAATTCAAAACCAGCAACACCTACCAGCATGAAAAACCTTAAAAATCCACCGTGAAGAAAACACATTAGGGAACGGGTCCGTAGCCTAACCAGGTCAGGGCAGCGGGCTCCAGCCATATACACTGGCAAACGATCCCAATGGAGATGAGTAGAGGTTGGAGCTTTGAGAGAAACCCGAAGATGGGGGTTCAAAGCCTCAGAGGGCGGACAGATCCTCCCGGCCCCACTCGTCTTATACATTAAGCAGAGTAGGCTACTCGAGTCCCTATTTCTTCACCCGAGACTACTCTTAGAATGTTTAAGGGGTCTGAACCATTTATTATTACAATTGGTATTTTAGATCTTTCAAGTATTGATATGGAAACTCGGTCAAGAAGCCTGTATTCTCCAGGCTTTGATTCTCCTTTGCTCAGTATTTCTACGAGCTTCCCTATGCTTACTTCCTTAAGTAACTTTGCGTTAGGATTCTTCTCCGGATCCTCCTCGTAGACACCGTTTACATCAGTAGTTTTTATCAAAAGGTCTGCTTTTATCCTCTCTGCCACGAGTGCGGCAACAGCGTCTGTTGATTGCGCTGGAGAAAACCCTCCCCCTACGAGTATTTTATCCTGAGCAATGTCTAACTTTTTCTCCAGGTCTTCGAAGCTACCTATAATATTTCTGCTTGCAGCATCTCCAAGAGCTATAGATAGTAAGAGAGCATTTAACCTGGTGACCATAATGCCAATTTCATCACAGGTAGCGAGATCTGCGCCAAGACTCCTAGCTGCGTTTATATAGTTCCTGCTGGGTCCGCCGCCACCAACTATGACAATAACCCTATGACCAGCTTCGTGTAATTTTAGGATTACATCAGCTGTTCCACGTATCTTCTCTAAGTCTAGTGAATCGTCTCTGAAGAGAGCATGTCCTATTTTAATGACAATCCTCATTATCTCCAGATTTTACCCCTTAGAGGTGAAATATTAATATATGGGATACTTCCCGAATGTTCGAGGTCCGCGGTTTTGAACGAGAAAAAGCTAACATCATCGGTGAGGGACTACCTTTCAAGAAGGGTTATTAGAGAACTTTCTGAGAAAAGAGGGCGTGGTACAGAACTCATCAGTCTTTACATCCCCCCTGGGAGAAGGATAAGCGAAGTTATGGCTAACCTTAGAGAGGAATATGGCAAAGCATCCAACATTAAATCTAGGACAACACGCAAAAATGTCCAGGATGCTATAGTCAAAGTTCAACAGAGGCTTAAGCTTTACGAGGAGGCACCTGAAAACGGTCTTGTGATATTCTGCGGCGCAATACCAAGAGATACCCCGGGTACCGAGAATATTGAGATATACGTAATAGAGCCGCCCGAGAAGCTTTCCCTCTCATACTATGGTTGCGACGACAAGTTTTACGTAGAACCCCTTAAGGAAATACTTGAGAAAAAAGACAAGTATCTAATCTTATCGATAGATAATTCGGAAGCTACAATAGCAATAGCATCCGGTAGGAACATAGACTTGAAGGATGAACTCACATCGGGAGTTCCAGGTAAGACGAGCAAAGGCGGACAGTCCGCCAGAAGGTTCGAGAGGCTAAGGGAGATGGAG
>JANXDK010000091.1 GCA_025059435.1 Thermoproteota archaeon | reverse complement strand
CTCGAAGAAGGCTAGGGAATTCGAGAAGCTCCATCATGAAATGGCTGAAACAATAAACAAGGTTGCGTGGAATGGAGAATGGTATGCGAGGGCTTATGATGACGAGGGCAGACCAGTAGGTGTAAAAGGTGAGAAATATCATTGGATAAGCCTAATACCACAAGCTTGGGCTGCTATAGCGGAACTCGGAGACCATGAGAAGGCATTGAAGGCTCTTGAAAGTGCAATAAAAATGCTTAATACTAATCTTGGAATGAGGCTAATGAAGGATCCTTTCAACAGTAAGAAAGTAGATGAGAATTATATCGACTTAGAGAATTTAAGGAGATTCGGCGGAACAGTTACTTATCCACCTGGGTTGAAAGAGAACGGTGGCATATTCAATCATGCGAATACTTGGATGATAATAGCCGCTGCCAAACTCGGGTTGGGAGATTTAGCTTATAGGCTTTACCGTCAGATACTCCCGTTAACAAGGAAGGATATGGATAATTTGAAAACAGAACCATATGTTTATTCTCAGAACTTGGCTGCACCAGAGCATCCCGAATACGGACGTGCAAGAAACTCTTGGCTTACTGGAACTGCTTCATGGGCTTACGTTGCAGCAACAGAGTGGATTCTCGGCATACGTCCGACTTTCGAAGGATTGAAAATAGCTCCTTGCATACCCGAGTCATGGAGTGGCTTTAAAGTAAAGAGGGTTTTTCGTGGTGTAACCTACAATATTGTTGTTAAACGTGTTGGTAAGGGAAATAAGGTTTTGCTCAAAGTTGATGATAAAGTTGTTTCTGGAGACATAGTGCCATTTCCGCCGAGTGGAGTATCAAGTGTTAACGTTGAAGCCTTTGTTGGAGAATAGTAAAACTTAAATTGAAAAAAGCCCATTGGAAGCGGATGAAGGAGCTTCTAAGGCTTCCCACCGAGCCTATAAGAGTTGAACCAGATAAGAAGATTAGTCGGTTAACCGATGAGATGCTTTTTACAGGCTTCCAGGGAAGGAAGGTTGGAGAAGTTGTTCAAGTATGGTCTAGAATGCTCAGGAAGAAGAATATTGTGATATGGCTTGGGCTGGCTGGTGCAATGGTCCCAGCGGGGATGAGGAGAATCATATCATACATTATTCAGAGAAGAATGGTTGACGTAATAGTCTCGACAGGTGCAAATCTGTACCACGATCTTTTTGAGGCATTGGGCGGTAAACATTACATTGGAACCCATGTAGTAGATGATGTTAAGCTTAGAAGAGAAAAAATAGATCGGATATACGATGTATTTGCCAATGAGAGGAAATTTTATGAAACAGACCTGTGGATAGAAAAGATTTTCGCTCGTACACTTAGGGACGACTATCCCTATTCTTCTCGAGAAGTACTATATTTATTAGGGGCGTTTCTAAGCAAATACGCGAAAGACAAGGATTCTATTTTAATAAATGCATATAGGAGCGGTGTACCGATTTTTTGTCCAGCATTTGGAGATAGTTCTCTGGGTTTTTCCATAATGTTTTCAAATAGAAGGGAGAGAGTTGTAAAAGTTAGCAGTAAGAAGATTATACTCAAGAGGAAGCGTATTATTATAGACTGTCTGAAGGATGTTGATGAAAGCTCTAAAATAACTGAGAAAGCTAAGCAAACGGGAGTAATCTATATAGGTGGCGGGGTCCCGAAGAATTTCATCCAACAGACCGCCGTAATAGCAAGCTATCAGACAAGACATGATAAGAGCCATAGTTACGCAATACAAATATCTACAGACTTGCCTCAATGGGGTGGATTATCAGGATGCACCTTTGAAGAGGGTCAGAGCTGGGGTAAGATCGG
>JANXDK010000090.1 GCA_025059435.1 Thermoproteota archaeon | reverse complement strand
AGTTAAGAATATTTATATTTGGTATTTGGAATTGTTTTCTTAACTTTAATTCTAATCTTATGGCAACCATGGTTACAGAAATATTACGGGTTACGCCCTCTACATTGTTTTTAATTCGGAACTTTGCTCATTCATAATACGTCATAACTTATTGTTCCCCTATTGTTCTAAAGGCTTCAATGAGCCATTAATACGGTTCTTCAGTTAGAACAATACTCTAAAAACTGTTTTTTATTAGCTTTTACCATACAAATCCCAACAAGAAGAGTTTAAAAAGCCCTTGTTTAAATTGCTTGATATCTTGAAAATAATAGTTGGTCCTGCCAGTGCTAGTTTAGGAAAAAGGATCTGTTCGCTTTTAGGGCTGGAGAGGATTGATGTCTATACTAAGGAGTTTCCGGATGGAGAGGTTTATATTAGGTTGCTTGGTGACGTTAAGGGCGTAGATGCGTTAATAATCCAATCTTTATCCCCTCCACAGGATAGGAACCTGTTAATACTACTACAGTTAATAGCTGCATTTAAAGCTAATGGTGGTGAAAATGCGTCTGTTGTCATCCCATACATGGCTTATGCTCGTCAAGATAGGATATTCCTGCCTGGAGAAAACGCTTCTGCACACCTAGTTGCTAAGATGATAGAGGCTGCTGGCGCCGATCGCGTAGCTCTGGTTGAGCCGCATAGTGAGCATGCTGTCCAAGGCTTTAAAAACAGGATTATAATAGACGTCACTCGTTCTTTTGCAAAGTATTATCTCGAAAATGGGTTTAAAGAAGCATATGTAGTTGCACCGGATAAGAACGCTGCAATGAGGGCTCGAAGACTTGCAGAGATGATTAACGGAGGATTCGGTTGGGTTGAGAAAATAAGGGATAAGGAGACAGGAGGGATCTCCTCTAGCGAGGGTGAACTTAATCCAAGAAGTAGGAAAACCATTCTGATAGATGACATAATAAGCACTGGGGGTACCATCATCGAAGCAATGAGGCTATTGAAGATGAAGGGGGCGTCTTTCATATCCGTGGCATGCGTCCACGGCCTCTTCGTAGAAAATGCTTATAACAAGATTAAGAACGAGGGTGCTTCAAGCATTTTATCATCGGACACTGTCGAAAGCCAGTATTCAAATATTTCCGTAGCAGAGGACATAGTTAGGGCGCTCAGGGAGAAGAACTGGCTCTGAGCGGAAAAAGGGAATGTGTTAGGCTTTTCGCAGTAGTCTCTGGCGAATATGAGAGGCTTCCCTATGATGAAATTAAAGGTGCTTTTGAAGCAGAGAACATCCACATAAATTTACTTAGGTCGCCAGTTCAAGTGTATAGGTTTGAAGCCCCATTGGAAGAGGCTCTTAGAGCTTTCAAGAGACTAGCTCTATCGCATTTCTTGTGTGAAGAGATTTGCTTATTTGAAAAGAATGTTTCCAGCAATGAAATAATCGACGTGGTTTCAAGAAAAAATTTTAGCCGTGGTATTGCTCTCCGAGTTAGAAGAATTAGAGGAAGTATTACTCCAGAAAAAGCCGCCGAATTGGAGAGAAAGCTGAATATTAATGCTAAAAAAGCTGGATTACTTGTAGATTTGGAAAACCCACATAATATTATAGAGGTAGTCATCTCTGAAGATTCTCTTTTAGTAGGTAGAAGGGTTTGCTCTAGCGGTAGGCGCAGAGTGTTTTCAAGAAGCGGCAGTGCAAAGCCTTTCTTCCATCCTTCAAGTTTAAGAGTAGAACTCGCTAGGGCCATGCTTAATCTCGCAAGAGTTAGGGAAGGAAGCGTAGTGCTAGATCCATTCTCGGGCACCGGGACGATCTTGATTGAAGCATATGTTCTTCGAACAATACCAGTAGGACTGGAAATTGACCCTGCAATGG
>JANXDK010000008.1 GCA_025059435.1 Thermoproteota archaeon | reverse complement strand
TACGTAAAGGTATGCTGCCCTAGACTCTCCCGCAGGTGGCATTACCAGATAGTTGTTAAGCTGTTTTAATTCTTCTAGTTTAATAGCCTTCTCGTCGTCTACTTTCGATTGACCGTGGTCGGAAGTTATTAATAGCAAAGTTTTCTCAGCGATTTTCGGGGGAACACTGTTAATGACTTTCCTTAAGAGTGTAAAAGTATTCAGGAGCTCTAGTTCAGCCTCATTGCTGAAAGGCCCATAATGGTGAGACTGAGCGTCGAAGCTATCCCAATAAGCCATTATGAAATCCGTCCTTTTATCTTTAATCAGCTTAGCCAGATTCGTTGCAAAGTCCACTGTTGTGAACGCGGGCACTATCTCAGAGTTTCTATAAAGGATGGTGGAGAGTCCACTGTTCCTAATACCGTACCTTATTAGAGTCTTGGTCTTAAGTCCTGCCTCCTTAAGCCTCTGGGTTAGAACTTTAACACCTAAGAGCTTCTCAGCGCTCATACCGAGTTCGAAAATCCTGTTCCTCCTCTCATCGTTCACGGGGCTGAGCGTTATCATGTTAATCATTGAGCTAAGCTCTTTCATGAAGAGAACGTAAGCAACTATACCGTGTTCCTGTGGTGTTAGGCCCGTGTTAAAGCTTGTTAGAGCCGTTGAAGTCGTAGATGGGAATACCGAAGTTAAAACTCTGAAATGTACTTCGTCTATCGGAAGTAACTCGCTCAGGGATTTTCTAAGGTCTCCAGAGGATTTTATGAAGACATTGAAGCCCATTGCATCTATTATTATGAGTATGATCTTATCGACATTTCTGAATTCTGAGAAAACATCGTCCCCAAGGGTCTTTCCACGAGTCTTAGCGCCCATGAACCTCGCCAAACTGTTCGATAAATTCGGGAGTGAAAAACCGTCGTATCTAGGCATGAATAGTCCCGGGGAAAGTCTCTGGAGGTGAAGCTCCTCGACAATATCCTCAAGCTTAGGAATCATGCGAACATTCTAATTCCAGGAACCAAGTATAAAAATACTTATTGAAACACTATGGATGAAAATAGTGTTGAGGAAACTAGGCTTCGTCTATATACAGGAAGAGGATACTCTTATCCTCCACTCCTTGGAGCCGGGTGAGATTATAGTGTCTCTTCCAAAAACAGTAATAAGAATATTCATTGAAAAAACCGGAGAAGGATTTAAGATCTCGATAGAGGCCCTCGGGGAAGAGAAATTGCTAAAAATGCTTGTCCTCAAGGAAACCGGTCCTGCCGCCTTAAGACTTACTGATGATATTGCAGATAGAATAAGTCGTTTAAGACTGAGCTGGGATCTTCGAGACTTGAAGATAGAGTGTTTGAAGTTAGATAGGAGGAAACTAGTATTGGACTTTATTACCGTTCCCATTAGGGATTCTTAGCTTTTTAAATCACTCTGTTTCTTCAAACCAGGGTTGTTCAGGTCTTTCTCTTAACCTCTTAAACTTATCTCTAAGCCTCTTGGTTTCCCTCTTATGCTTCAAAAGTGTGTTAATGAGGAAGAATAGGAAACTGAGAAATATCGCAATCATATACATGAAGAAAAACGTTGAAAGGTCGAACTGGGCTCTGAACATTTCAAGATTTTTTCTTGATTCTACTATATATTCTTTTTCCGAAGGAAAAAGCTTTTTAAAGAACTTTCAAACTAGTTGAATAGCTTTGCTCAAGGCATATTTACTGATAGTTTGTGAAGTGGGTCTTGAGAGAGATATTGAGGAAGCAATCCGTAATGTTGAAAAGGTTACCAACGTAGACATTGTCTACGGCGAATACGACATAATAGCAACAGTCGAAGTCAATGACATTAAACAACTGGATAACGTTGTTACGCAGATAAGACACATTAAGGGTGTTTTAAGGACGATGACATTACTCTGCGATTAAACTATTCTCAATCCGCCTATGCTCACTCTAGAAAAAGATGCTTTCCAAGAATCGTAGTCCCTTACGCTGAAGCTCGGTTGTTCTAACGTGTTTTCTTTAGAACGGTAAATTAATGTAATAACCGTCCTACTCCAAAGTCTTCCCCTGCTGATTTTTACTTGATCTAGAATGCTTAAAGGCACTTCTAACCTGATCAATGTCCTCTTATTCCTCCTGCCCACATGCTCTTCAAAGAAAATCCTTTGATTCGTCAATACTAGTGCGCCTTTTAATGGCGCCTCCAGAAAAGTAGAACCCCCTATGAATTTAGCAGAGTCTTCGAAAACCAGATTCTCGCCTAAGGGGAGTTTTCTTTCAGACATTTCCTGGATGTCAGTTAGCTCCAACTTTTTAACCTTTAATTAACCGTTTGCTCTAGCCTGAAACAATTTTACGTCTAAAAAAGCATATTTATCTCTATTCCGCATGGATAATGGTTGAAGTAAATTGGAGGAAAAAGATGAGGAAACACATCGACTTGCAGAATTAAAGCAATACTTATCGCAGAAAAAGGAAATGCTTGAGGAAGAGCTTGAAAAGCTCAATAGTCTAATCAGCGTCGTAGACGACCTTCTTGCTTCAAAGAGTTTTAAGACAGGTATTGAGGTTATGAAAAGAGCTGAAGAGAAGACTGAGGCCGAAGCAGCGTTACAGAAGCTTGAACTCGTCTATAAGGGTACTAAGGTAGGTGAAATGGAGGTTTACCAAACTTACGCTAAGGTTACTCCACTTCCAGAGCTTAAACTCAGCACGGTTATCTCACCTTTCGAAGCATTCCTCGTTAGAAAAGTCCTGGAGCCGATGAGGGAGAGAGATGTTGAAAGGGCTGCTAAAAACGAGCTCAGACCTGATCAAATGTTTTCATACGACATTATCGAAGAAGGCGGTATATTGAAATACATTGTTGTAAGGAATTTCAGAGATAGGATTAGACTTAAAGAGCTTGCTAACGCTATGTCTTGGACCTTTTTTACAATGGCTTCTAAGAAGGGAAGCGTACAAACAGGCTTAGAAGAATCCTATCAGGCTTGAAAGGATAATCTTAAGCTCATAGGTGTTTGAGGCAATATATTCTGCCCCCGCTTCCTTCAGCTTCTCAATACCCCATAGGCTAGAGACTATCCCAATAGGCACTACTCCTGCCTCTCTGGCTGCCATAATATCTACCGGAGAGTCTCCAACATGGGCAGTATTGTCGGGCTGCGTCCCTATAGCATTGCATGCTTTGAGTATCAAGTCTGGAAAAGGCTTAATCCTATCTACATCATCTCTCGTAAAAACATATTTAAAAAATATTTTTAAATTCGTCTTCTCAAGTATTATTTTAGATGCCTTCCTACAGTTGTTCGTACAAACTGCCATATCGATGCCTTTTTCTCTTAACCATTCGACCAATTCTATTATTCCATTTTTCAAAATAGGCTTTTCTGCAGCTTCAAGCTCTAAGGGTTCTATGGTTTCATATACCTTTCTCCTCAAGGCTCTTAACTGATCTTCGTTAAGCCCTTTATTCCTCATGAAAGCTATGGCTTCCTCAAGGTTTACTGACGCGGGCTTAGATTCAGACAATATGCTTTTTTCAACACCCATCTCTATTAGTTTTCCAATGATTAATTTTTTGGCTTGAGAATAATTATAGTTGAATTCTATAAGCGTTCCGTCTAGGTCGAAGAGCACCAGTCTAACCATTGTTTCTAAGCCCTGGCTTGTTGTACTGATAGTACTACACGTGTATCCGTTGTGGCGATAGACTCTACGCTCCTTATCTTTAAAACTGTTTTCATAAGCTTCTCGACATCCAGTACATCAACCCTTATCAATAGGTCTATGTCTCCAGTCAATTCAATAACCTCTCTAACCTCCTCAATGCTAAGGAGTCTTTGCATTACCTTCTCCCTGTTAAACCCTTTTGCTATTCTTGCTGTTACAAACGCCTGCAATCTATGGGAGGATAAATAATACGGGAAATATATCTTTTTCCGTTTTCACTTCGTTATGCGGGATAGGACTATCCGAGTATCTGTTGATTCCACACCTTTGATATCCAGTATTTCATCTACAATTCTTCTTAAATCCGCTTCAGAGGCGGCAGTGGCCTCTATCAATAGGTCTATGTCTCCAGTCAATTCATAAATCCTCCTGACTCCTCTGACTTGAAGAACCTTCTCAATATTTCCTTGGAAACCTCCTGAAACCTTTACGAGTATTATTGCATCCAAGTCCTGTCTTATAGGAAGAAATCGCTTTTAGATAAGTTTTTCCAAGTTTAGTATAGCCTCACTAGCATGATTTATGCTAGCATACACCAGTTAAGGTTAAATACACCAATATTAGAGGGATTTTGGAGATGAGAAACCGTGTCCGAACAGTTTGTTAAGGTTAAAGACCTTAACACCAACTCTAAACACGTAAATCTTCTCGCCAAGGTGCTCTCCCTCTCTGAAACGAAGGAAGTACCCTCGAAATACGGGAGCTCGACAAACAGGGTGGCGGAAGCGAAAATAGGAGACGAGACAGGTACTATAATTCTAACTCTTTGGAATGACAACATAGACTTGGTTAAGCCAGACGATGTCATAATTATTAAGAATGGTTATGTGAACGTTTACCGTAGGACCATGAGGCTTAACGTCGGCAAGTATGGCTCGATAGAGAAAAGCAATTCTCAAATAGGGGAAGTGAATACTTCAAACGACATGTCTGAGAAAGAGGTAGAGGGAGAGTATAGTGGGAGAAGGTTTGGCCGTGGCTATAAGAGGAGGTTTTAAGGTTACTGTCCTAACTCGAGTATCCTAACAGTGCCGTTTGGAGAAGTTTCTTCGAAAACTATCGCTTGGAAACTATAGACTCTGGTTTTTTTATCATGCCAGCAGCCAGGCGACAATCCTGCTTTTAGACAAGTATATGAGAGAAAGGTTTCAGCATCCCACTTCTCTTCTACGGCAACCTGGGGTAGCAATAGGCCGCGGTTAAAACCCCTCTCAACAATCAAACCATCTCTACCTATTTTAATCATTTTGGGAAGTTCCCTCCTATCCTCGACCTCTATAGGCTTAGGCGGGGTGAGGACACTGACATCTATGACTATAGAGTTTAACTCTTCAAGGGTAACTGGCGGGAAACGCGGGTCTTCAAAAGCTGCGGCGACAGCTGCTTCAATAAGTGCAGACACTAATGGTTTAACCGGTTCAGGAAACCCTATACATCCCCTCAACTCCTTCTGCTCGTGCTTAGTTGTTCTGATGATCTTGTTTAGTGTTACGAAGACTCCACAGGGTTCATAGAATACTTCATTCAAATCTGCTGGAGGAGTATCGATAATCCCTTCTTCCAAATATTTTTCAATAGCTCTCCTAGCCAGTTTAACCAATAATTCGCCTTCTTCTAATGTTAGATCCATTGAATAACCTTTGTCAAGACCCTTTAAAAAGGCTTATGAAAAGAGAAAGTTACCTATGGCCTGCCCTCTATAGAGTTTCTCCTGAATATAAATACTCTGATGAACCCGGATAGTAATAGGGTGAACCAGAGCGGTGAGTAAACGAAGTACAGGAATGCTAGGCTTCCAAGCTTAAACCTGTAACCCATTTTCTTAGCAATCATATAGTACGATAATGAGAAGAATATGAAGGATGCTAATACAGCTATTAGAGTCTTAGTAAAAAGCAATAATATTTTGATGAAGAGGCCGTATGAGAATATTGCAGTGAATGGTAATAGGTTGATAAAGAGTGATGAGATCATCATGACCACTAGCCATGCAATCCTGTCTTCCAAAAGCGTGTTCATCAAGATCGTCATCAGAAATGGTGCTAGAGATGGTAGAATTATGAATAGGAGTAAAAGTATTAAAGATGGTTTCTCAATCATTATCTTCAATAATGTGCGCCAGTTCTCTTTGATCCATATTGCTGCCCCAATCCCCCATCGTACGCGTTGTTTAAACCATTCTCTCCAGCCGGGTGGAGCATAATTCACGACATAAGGGCTAGTTATGAAGCTGAATCTCAATCCTGCGAGATAGCTTCTTATCCCCAGGTCGAAATCGTCTGGAATCTTATACTTGAATCCACCAATCCTCTCGTATGCCCTCCTCCATATTGCGAATGCTGCACCATTGAGCCCTATACACCTCCCTATTTTATTAGCTAGAGCTAGGCTACCATAGTTGAAAGACATGAACTCATAGTCTATTGTCTGTGCTAGAATACCCTTACCACCTACTCTCTTCATTATTTCGCCTATTTCACTATTCATCATCGATTCAACTATCTTAGATAGGAAATCATTTTCCACAATAGATACGTCGTCGTCTAGGAATATCAAAAGTTCTCCTGAGGATTGTTTAAAAGCCTCTATTAATGCGCTGACCCTCCCAAGCCTGCCGTTACGGAAGATTGTTTTAACCGATTGTTTTCTAAGCTCTTCGGCAACCTTAGGAAGAGGGTTATCGACGACTACTAAAACCTCCTTATCCCTATAATTGTCTTCTACAAGTTTCTTTACGAGATCTATTAAATAGGGCGAGCCCCTGAAAGATGGGATTATTACCGAAACGCTTACGCCCATCTCCTGTCCCCAGTTTTTAATAGAATCTTTTTAAGTATTTAGTTACTTCAAACTGGTGGAAAACTTTTCCACATGATGGTGAAAATTTGCCTTTGCACACGCCATAAATAGGCATTTTTATTTGTTTCTAAACGTGGTTAAGAATGATAAGGGGTTTGCTAAGAATAGTTTCTTTTACCATAATGCTTTTAGTCGGCTTTATCTTAAAACAACTTCTAGATTCTCTATGGCTTATTTCCACGGGCTTTTACTCAAATGGTCTCTCAAGTCTCGTCGCACTTATTATTATTGTCTTCTCTTCAACACTGCTCCTGCCACTTAAACAAGAAAGCAGAAAGAAAATAAACATAGTATTCAAAGAAATCTTCGTTTTCCTGTCAATCTGGGTTGCTGCATCTCTTTTCACAGCTGTTTTACGTCAATCTAGACATACTCAAATTGGTTTTGCCGTCGCATCTCTTTACATATTATTTAGGAGATTAATCTTTAACCGGGAAACCTGGTTTAGAATACTATTCGAGCTCGAAGAATACTCCGATACGCCTAGTGGCAGCACTATACTCATGTGTGTTGCACCAGTTCCGAAGATCTTCGTCGCTAAAGGCTTTGGATTGAGAAGCATCATGAGGGTTTTAAAGGGCGAGGCTAGAATTTTTACTGATAATGCTGGGGATATTTTTGTAAAGTCATTCAAGAATATCAAAGCCATTGAGCTTCAAGGAAGCTTGGCCTCCTTCGTAAAGGTAGTGACGGAAAATTGGAGTCGTGAAGTAGCTTTATTTTGCGAAGCGAAGCATACGGGGCGTCTATTCAGATTCAGGGTCAAGTTGGCCTCGGATAACGTTCAGGCTTTAGAAAGTTTTATCAATGGTCTTTCAAAGCTCGATGATAAGGAGGATTTAAAGTGGGCTATTGAGAAATGGTTAATGTTGAAACCATGTGTTAAACCAATTAAATTGGTTGATAACGGCGTTTTGCTAGAGCCAAAAATGATCCCTGAGAAATTATTCATCGCAGGCGATTTAGAAGAAGTTGAAGAATTCGCAATACAAGCCTGCTTATCTCAATTAAGAAGGTATTCAAGAATCCTCATAATTAATGGTGAGGATGACTCTTCTTTTGAAAACAGGGTTAAGGAAAAGCTTGAAGCAGAAGGATTCAAGGCTTTCACCAAAGGGGTTAAGAAATTCAGGGATAAAAATAGGTCAGAAGTAATTCTAATCAAGGAAACTGCTTTAGACAAGAAAATAATCGACGATGTTTCGAAAAAACCTATTGTTGCACTCTGGTTAAGGGATTCTTCGAAAAATCTTGAACTAAAAGTCCCATTTAGAGTTTTGACATATAATAAGCCTGAGATCAAGGGTGTTTTAGAAGCAGACTGCCTATTGCTCTTGAACCCAGACAAGAATGTCTTAGAATGTTTCGTGCCAGAAAGATACGGGCTTATGCTTCAGGGCAAGACGGTAATGGTTTCAGCCAATGAGGTGAGGGTTTTAAAATGAAGAATGTCTCATCGGAATCAGAAGAATTTTTAGAGCCCATTGGTAGAATCGGAATTGTCGGATGGAATTTTAGGAAAGTCCTCGTGTTCTTTCTTTCAAAATTCCTAAGGAATCATAAGATAATCCTCTTAGATTTAAGTGATGAGTTTAGTTGTATTGCAAGATTAAGCGGAGCAAAATATTATAGCGTTTTTGAACACAGCATTAATCCCATTAAACCCCCCTCTTCGGAGAGAGTCGAACAATATGTTGAATCTATAGTGGAGATATTCGATTATTGCTTTGGAATGATTAATATGAAGAATATTATTGCAAAAGCTTTGATCAACAATATTTCATCGTCAGAGACAACAATACCTGAAATAATATCTAAGTTGGACTTCGAAACTGCCGAGGGGGGATTATCTATTTACTCGCCCCTGGAACCTTTTACATTCGGCACACTTAGAAAAGTCTTCGGGAGGAGGGAAGAGTTAGATTTCAATGAAGCATTAGAGACAGGTATTGTCTTCGACCTCTCAGTACTCCCAACGGCTTCTTCAAAAACACTAGGGGTCCTAACGATTCTTAACAAGCTTTCACACATGGTATCAAAGCATCCCACGGTATTAGTAATTACCTATCCTAGTATTGTTTGGCCCAAGGGGAGAAGGTGTGATGCAGCTAAGTTGTACGTTGAACAAGTCCTTACGGACAATTTGGAAAGGAGGGGTTTTATGATAATTTTTGCTGAAAAAACGTTTTCAGAATTGTCTGAGAAAATCGTACACGAGCTTGATAATATTATTTTTTCACCTCCATCAGAAGCCTTGGACCCTTGGAATCCCTGGAGTCTATACACTAGGCTGGAGAGGGAAATCGTAGATTCCCCAGCAGTGATTTTGAATAGAAGGGGAGAAGTTAGGTCTATTGTGATCCCCTCGAACGTTATGATGAAGCCTTTGGATAAAGAGGAACGTGAGAAGCTTAAGCCAAATATAAGAATCTTCAAAGAGTCGGATTGGCTGAAAGAGGTTCTTGGCGAAGACTATGAACACGGTCTTAGAGTAATAAGCATGATTAAAGAACTCGGAGGCAAAGCTGTTTTAAACAGGCTTATCGAAGAAATAAGGTCGACGATAGGAGCCGGCGGTCTTAAAGCACTTGCTGCATTATTGAGACACGGGTGCTTGAGGCAGGTTCATGAAGGAGATAATCAATACATCTTTCTCTCTAGAGGTGATTGGGAGTGAGGAAGGTTCTCACTGGAGTGAAATCATTGGATGAACTAACCGGAGGATTGCCAACAGGGGTTTCGAACCTTGTTTACGGTAGTCCCGCAACGGGAAAGACTAGTCTCTCAATGACCCTAGTGGCCGAGGCTCTTAGAAATTCAAAGGATAAAGATGTTGTAATAGTTGTTTTGACTGAGAGATGGGACATGGACCGCTTAAGAGCAGTATGTGTAAAGAGTGGTGTTAAGCATGATGCTTTAAACAGGTTAAAGGCTTACGAGGCAAATAGTTTCGGAGAGCAGCATAAGATTATAACAGAAGTTGTACCTAGGGATGTTGAAAAGAACGATTGGGTTCCGACGCTGATAATAGTCGACTCCCTTGTCCCGCACTATCATGCTCAGTTACTCAACACTCCTATCCAACACTTGGCTTCTAAAGCCAGAGAGTTTCAGGGCAAGCTGTCTTTGGAAATCAACAACCTGGTTAAAATTGCTTCTGGATACGAGTCTTTGCTGATAATAAACAGCTGGCGCCGTAGTAGTGCCGGCCGGAGTTTTCAAGAGAAGTGGAGGAAAGATGTAGTGGGAGATTTGAAGGATAACAATGTTCTCATAGATCCTGAGGCGGGTTTCGGCTCAAGAGAATTTGACGTCATAGGCGGGCAGCATCTAGTCTACATGAGTAAGACTGTTCTAAGAATGGTTTCGACAAGCCTAGGAGAGGACATTAAAGCCATTATCTTAGAGAAATCGCTCTCAAGACCAACAATGCTTTGCTGCCTGGTTAAGATATCGGAAGCTGGTATTGAAACGCATGAGAGTAAACCCGCCCCAGTGGGAGAAGTAATTAGAAAAGAGATAATTAATGACTAGACATGAAAGAAAAATAATTATATACTAGTAAAACACCTCTCATCTATGCCAAAGGGGAAAATAAGAGTCGCATTCATTGGAATAGGCAACAGTGCTTCTACTACCATACAGGGCTTATTCTACTACTCCTCGGGTCGTGAGAACAGCGGTTTATGGCACCCTTTAGTCGGAGGCTACGGTGTTGGAGACATAGAAGTTGTTGCAGCACTAGACATAGACAGTAGGAAGGTTGGTAAAGATTTGTCAGAGGCTATTTTCTCCGAGCCCAATGTTGTTGAAAAACGTTGCGAAGTACCCAGAACTTCCGTGATTGTTGAGAAAGGGCTATTGGAAGACGAGCTTAACCCCTATCTCGCATCTAAGCTTGAGGTGTCTAAACAGGATAAGAATGGCGTAGTAGAATGCTTAAAGAAGAGTGATGTAGATGTAGTTGTAAACACGATATCCAGCGGCCTAGATAAGTCTTCGATAGCTTATGCCAACGCAGCGTGTGAAGCAGGTGCTAGTTTCGTGAACGCTACTCCCACAAGTATTGCAACGGACCCGAGTATTATCGAAGCCTTTAAGAAAAGGGGTGTCATCGTCGTCGGCGATGATTTGATGAGCCAACTCGGAGGCACTGCTCTCCACAGAGGACTCGTATACTTTTTGAAATCCCGAGGCATTAAGCCAATTAGAAGCTACCAGCTTGACGTGGGTGGTGGTCTCGAAACTTTGAACACGATGTACGAGGACCTCAGGGACTTTAAGAAACAAGTTAAAACTTCTTCAATAGGAGAAGAGATTAACGAAGGTTGGGAAGTCGTATCTGGAACAACCGATTACGTAGATTTCCTTGGGAACAATAGGGTTACTTACCTACAGTTCAACGCAATAGGCTTCATGGGCAGTAGTATAACCATAAACGTAAGCCTCAGGTCTAACGATGGTATGAACGCTAGTAACATAATTCTAGATGTAATTAGAGCTGTGAAGAAGGCTAGCGAGGATGGTCTAATCGGGAATGTCAACGAGATTTCTAACTATGGCTTTAAGAAGACCTTGGAGAAGAAGCGTATTCAGGAAGCGACTATGGCCTTTGAGTCGAAATACTGCAGATTTTAAATCTGGTTATCCGGGACAAGTTTATGTGAGCTGTTTTTGAAGGGCTCCTACTTGCTAATCCTATCCGTTGAGAGAAGAATCAGGTTTAAGCCTGGATCTTTGCCCAGTGTCGAGCTGCCCTCGGGATGTTATGTTTACGTGGGTTCAGCAAAGGGACCAGGAGGATTTGAGAAGAGGATTTCTAGACACTTGAAGAAGATCAAGAAGGCCAAGTGGCACATAGACTATTTGACGAGGAAAAAAGGGGTTAGGGTAGAGGGCGTTTTCTACACTCTACCCAAATACAGTGAGTCGATGTTAACTAATTTTCTAAGCTCACTGGGCTTCCGTGCTATGATAAAAGGCTTTGGTGCCACTGATTGTCCTAGGGATTTCTCACACCTCTTATCTTCTGGAGAGGATGCAAAGAGGACAGTTGAAAGAATAAGTTCTGCGATGAAGAAGAGGAGGCTTCACTTCACGTTCTTTGAAAAAGATTATTTAAGTAGGTTTCATTGAACAATTATTAACAAATGTTCAAGAGATGGGCTAAGGGGGAATATGAAATCGAGTTAACTCTTAGAATTCAAGAAGTTGGGGACCGTCATCCCTTTAAGGCTGTTGAATGGGGTAATGAACTCATTAAATTAGGGGATTTTCTCAAAGAAGCGAGGGAAGTGTCTCCTTCTAATCCCAAGAAGATTACTTTCGAATCTAAAGGCGTTAGAATGAATCTGAGGATAATTGGAATAGAGATTTTAAGGCAGGGAGACAAGTCTATCGATCTCAGGCTAATAGCTGAAAAAGAATGATTTTCAACAGAATTTAACTAAGGTTACCTACTCTGTTCATTTGGATTAAACCCTTAAGAGAATAATCGTCTTAAAAAGAATCGTTATGGGAGAGGGTGGGGTCCAACTAGATCTGGAAAGGCTTAGAATGATAGAGATTGCAGCAAATATACATAGGGTTAAGATAATGATGGAGCTATCTAAGGGAGAAGGCACTATTACTTCTCTCGCAAAAAACTTAGGGTACTCTAGACAATTAGTGAAACACCACTTGGAGACTCTTAATAGGGGTGGGCTTGTCTACAAGAGGAGAATTGGAAACATGGAGTTTTACAACATTACCGATAGTGGTAAGACGATACTTTCTGAAATACTCAAAATACATCTGGAAATTGGGAAGGCAAGTAATGAGGCATGTAAGCCGGTTAGTAATGATAAGAGCATTAGGAAAAGGTTAAAGTACCTTCCAATAATCCTGGGAACAACCTCAGTCGCAGTATCTTTCATAAAGGGATTTAGTGTAAATCAACCCCTATGGATAGTGGGTGGAGTCTTAATGGGTATTTTCCTATATGCGATTATTTCAAAGCTCATTCAGGTTCTAACATAGTATAAACCATCCCGGCTTCGCCTTTAACTATGCTGATTAGTGCTCCCGGCTTCATTAGATTGCAGATTATAACCATAATCCCCTTCTCAGCAGCGTTAAACCCTTCTTCAACCTTTCTGAAAATCCCCCCGGTTACGTCGTTGGTCATT
>JANXDK010000089.1 GCA_025059435.1 Thermoproteota archaeon | reverse complement strand
GAATCCTTGCATCGTATGAGATCAATAGTGTTGAGTCTCGTGTATTGAAAAATAAGTATTCAGGTCTAAAGGTTGTTGAAAAGTTTTCAGGCATCTTGTTATCTATACTTGCCTCTATAGATATACCGTTAGGTAAAGATTCAGTTACACATATAGAAACTACTGTAGAGTTTACAAGTATATAAGAATCAGCCTTGACTCTTATTGAGACTGGAATACCAGATAAAAGAAATATTGAGATTACTATGGAATATAGCCCAATGCATTTGTACAATTCTGTAAGAGAAAAAGCATAATTACTTTTAAACACCCATATACTCAATATACGGCATCAATCCGCCCATCTTATCCTCATCAGTCTTCAGATCTCTGAGGCGGTTTTCATCTGCCGTTAAATAAGATTAAGAAACAATATTTAAGTGTTAAATAGCGTTATCAGCAGATTCATTATTAAAAAAACTAGAAATCTGACGATATATGTTTTTCCAATGAGAACCTTTCCAATATACCTTACTGCAAGAACTGCACTTCCAGAATTTTTCCACCCCTTTAGGTATAAAACCAAGTATGTTAAAAGCTTCTTCTGAGCCTATGACCCTAAGCTCACCGTTGCAAATAGTGCATCTCAAGAAATCTTCTTTAAAAGATAAGCCAAACCGACCTATAAGGGTCCTGAGAATTTCGTGTTCATTCAAACCCTTGACCATAACTACTGTTATACCCTTGGTTTCAGCGTATTTAGCTAACCCACTGTCAGAAGTAACGAGTATACGTCCTTCAGAAGCCATCTTTACTGCCTCCTGGTCCCCTATGTTTTTTAGATAGACTGTATCGTAGCCCATTATTCTCAACCATCTGGCAACGTAGCCGTGCATACTGTCTACTAGAAACTTAAGAGTCAAACCTCGATAGCCTTCAGAAAATCCATTTCAGTTATAAAACCCTCTAAAGAGCCTGATTTAACTACGAGTGCGGAGCCGTAGCTGCTTCTTTTAATAGTCTCCCAGGCTTCTGGAACACTCATCTCAGGGTCGAGAACAGGTATATCCCTAACCGTGAAGCTAATCACGCTCATAGACATAAGTTCGCCTAATGTTTTACCTGCTTCTTTAACTAATTCTCTTCCTCCTAAAAATCTGATTACGGATCGCGATGAGAAGAGCCCTATGGGATTAGAACCATCTAAGCAGGGGAGCCTCCTATATCCGGATTTAACCATTATCTCTATACCTTCTTCAAGAGACCTGTCGGAAGAGATGCATATTGGAGATTTAGACATGAAGTCCCTTAAAACACCTACACTTAGAGAGTAGTTGAATTTTTCAAGTACGTCTCTGACCGTTAAAACAGCTTTAAGCAAACCATTATCGTCGACGACAGCCAATCCGTTAATACCTTTTTGTTTCATTAACCTTATAGATTCAAACATACTCTCAGATTCTCTTATGCTAATGATATCCTTACGCATAATTTTAGAAACACTAGTGGAAAAAATGCTTAAAACAGGCGTTTCAAGATTCTCCTGTGATTTACACAATAAGTATTTGACGATCTCCATGGGAGTTACTACTCCTTGAAGGATACCAGTAGGTGTTGTAACAAATATTCTCCTGAATCCTCTTGCGACTATTGTTTCAAGGAGTCTTAAAACCGGCGTTGTTTTAGTAACCTGTAATGGTGGGGAGGAAGCATAGTTCAAAACAGAATTCTTGGAAACACATGAAGGAGGCTTCTTAAGTTGACGTCCCTTTATATACCTTATTTCCTTATTTCTCTTCAAGATTAATCTTCCGAAGCAAGTCTAATGTCTTCCATGCAGTCTTCACACAGTAGCCTTCCTTCCACAACATTAAGCGAATCAGACCAGATCCCGCATTCCTCGCAGAAACCCTCGTAAACTTCCTTCTTTACAATTCCTCGTGAACGCTCTATTGAAGTTGCTTCAATCAATTCGTACATTGCGGGTATAGCGTATACGAGGTCTCTCTCGGAAACTATTCCTACGAGTTGACCTCCTCTTTCTACGCCAAGCTTCTTAATTTTGCTTCTTCGCATTTTTTCTAAAGCATC
>JANXDK010000088.1 GCA_025059435.1 Thermoproteota archaeon | reverse complement strand
TCGGATTTCTCTAAAGCTTTAACAGCATAAAGAGCCTTATTCTCATAACTAGTATCGTAGTATCCCGTAGCACCAGGTACTTCAGGAACCTCCATGCCTGCTAGAACTCCTATTCCTTTTATCAGGTCTACTGCGCATATTACAGTACCTTTTAATCCATATTTCTCCGAAAAAGGTTGGAGCCTCGGTGTCTTCCCCTGTCCCCAGATCCATATCATGTTTGCAGGCTTCTTACCTGATTTTCTCCTCAGAATATTGACATTGTTCTCTGACAGTATAATTATTGACTTTAACATCATTTCGTTAAGTCTCCTCGATTCCTCGTTATCCGGCTTTAACAAGTGTTTCTCATAAGGCTCGCCCATTATATCGTGAGGCGGTGTTGACAAAAGTCCCTCTCCCATTTTAGAGACGAAGATGTTTCTATAGCTTACCCCACTGTAAAATCTCCCGAATTCGCTAAACTTGTCGTTCAGCTCAGATAAGAGTAGCTTAGCTTCTTCACTTGTAATATGGCCCCCGGAATAGTCAACTATTCTCCCTTCCTCAACAGTTATCAAATTACATCTGAAAACAACCTCGTCTTCACCAACTATTATTCCTCTTGCAGCTGCTTCAATAGGTCCCCTACCGGTGTAACAATCGTAGGGATTGTATCCGAGTATGATAAGATTCGCGATATCACTCCCCTTGGGAAGGTCTGGACGAAGGGTTTTAAGCATACCCATCCTGCTCTTACTAGCTATGTAATCCATGTTGGGCTTGTATGCTGATTGAAGTGGAGTCTTCCCACCAGCTTCATCCACCGGATAGTCAGCCATCCCGTCTCCAACCACAACGAGGTATTTCAACATGCAAACACTTTGTTAGGTTTAATACTAAATTTTTAAAACTTTTCAAAGCATGATGCATATTCGATAACCTTATTATACTCTTGTTTTTGAAGGCTTATGAGACTTGAAAAATAAGGAGGATCTAAACAAAATTATTAAAATGATTATGCAGAAAAAGCTGGATGAGGCTGAAAAGCAAATTGAAAACTTAAAGCCCGATGACGATTATGAAGCAGGCTATTTAAAGGGTTTGAAGGGTATAATTTACTCTTTACGTAAACCAGTTGAAGGGAGCGTGATCGAATCGGGAGATCCTAAGGCAAATTTAAGGAGCATAAAGGAATCAACTAGTATTCACTACCTAAGTAAGGAAGAAGAAGGTTATTTTACTGCCTGGTTAGACTTCTTGAAGAAACTATCCGCTAGTAAAGAAGAAGTTGTAAAGAAGGAACCAGGTAAATAACCAGGATAAGAAGAAGCTTCCAAAACCCTCTTTCCAAACAGCGCTCTTATCGTTTAGAAACCTGCCGTACACTGCTTTGAAAACGCGATAAGTGATTATGTATACTATCAATACTATAGAGAACGATGAGAATATCGATAAGGGCGGCCTCCAGAAGATTGCATGCAGTATTCCGAGTATTACTCCGAGAACTACTCTGGTTAAATACATGATGGTTTCAGGTTTAAATCCCATGCCGCCTATCAGTCTTGAGGTTGAAAAGTCATAAGATAAGTCTTTCCAGTATCGACTACCTTATCCTAGCTAGGGAGCTCTCTAGGGAACTTCAGGGTGCTTGGATCGATAATGTTTACCATGAGTTTAAATACGGCTATTATCTGTTTAAATTCAGAACCGAGGGCGTTGTAAAAAAGCTTATTGCAATACCCGGGGAAGCTGTTTTCATAACTAGATACGATTATCCGATTCCCGAAAAGCCACCTGCCTCCTTGATGAGGCTCAGAAAACTAGTACAGAATCTTAGAGTTGAAAGTGTTGAACAGCATGACTTTGACAGGATACTCATCATCAACCTCTCCGGAAAAAGCTTCCGCGGCAGGCTAATAATAGAGGGTCTTAAAAGAGGAGCCTTAGTACTTGTCTCTGAAGACTGGCTTATACTTTTTACGTCTCTCAGACTCGAAACAGGAGCCAGAATACTTGAAGAAGGAAGAAAATACGTTTTCCCGCCTTCGAACATAATTGACCCGAGAAGCACAATAAATTTTCAGATTTTTGAGGAAT
>JANXDK010000087.1 GCA_025059435.1 Thermoproteota archaeon | reverse complement strand
CTGGTCTCCATTCGGAAACTACACATTTTGCACCAAGCCATTTTGCAATTTCATCAGCGTTAGATACTGTGGCACTTAGTGCTATTATCTGTGCCTTTGGTAGAATCGATTTCGTAAAAGAAATTAATATCTCTATGCCGGGACCCCGATCTTCAGAATCTATATAATGTACCTCGTCGAAAACAACCAAGTTGACCTCACTTATCCACTTTGGCCTATGTCTGATTATAGAATCAAACTTCTCATATGTTGCAACTATCACATCATAATCAGCAAGCTCCTCAGCCTTAGAATCATAGTCTCCAGTTGCCAAGGCAACCTTGATCTTCCCATTCCTGCCCTCTATTCCCTTTAGGAGTTTGAAGTCAACATATTTCTCCCAAGCTATTGCCTTAAGAGGAACTAGGTATACGGTTTTACCGCCTTCCTTCTTGAGCTTATATATTGCAGCAAGTTGTGCAACCAAGGTTTTACCGGAGGCGGTTGGCACCGCCAGCAGGAGATTCTCCCCGTTGAACAGTCCCTTTCTAACGGCTTGTTCTTGAGGTGGGTAGAGTGTTTTAAAACCTAACTTAGCAAACTCCTTTTTAGCATCGTCTCCTATTGGTAATTCCTCTAAGTCCATTTCAACGCCTTATTCTTCTAACTGTCTCTTCGTCTGGGAACATTATTACTCCTTGCTCTCTCATTTGTTCTATGAGCCTATAGAACTCGTCTGCTTCAATCTTCTTCTCTTCACACCTTTTTCTCAATTCGCTTAATAGCGCCTTCCCGAACTCTGACTCAAGATTCTCTATCTCTTTTAGTATTATCCGCATTTTCTCCCACTTGCTTCTCGATTTTCCAGTCATTAAAATATCAACATCGATCTTCCCTGTTGAAACATCCAGACCCGCCTTACTAAGACTGTAGTTCATAAGTCTTATTGCTACTTCCGCATCTTCGACAGTAACCTCATCCCTCAGCATAACCCTAGCCCTGGCAACGCTCAGCCTTATCAATGACTCTAAATGCCTCGGAGTTATCGGTATGGGAGAATTTGCTTCTTGACTGCTGCTTCTGAGCTGCAGGAAAAAGCTCTTAATCCTTTCAGTGGCCTCAGGTGTAAGCCTTGGGGTTATTCTTTTGCAATAAGCCAAGTATTTCCTTAAAAGATCAGGAGGAATAATTTCGTCACTATAGTCATACGCTTCCATATGTAGTTTTAAAATATGTTCTGAAAGCCTACTGTCAACCTCCTTATCTGGTCTGTCTTTGATTATGAAGTATAGGTCGAACCTCGACAAGAGTGTAGGAGGTAGGTCAACGTTTTCACTGAAGTTAAGGCTATCATCATATCTTCCGTATACTGGGTTTGCCGCAGCGAGTATTGCTGTCCTGGCGTTCAATGTCGCAACTATTCCTCCTTTAGCCACGCTTACTGTTTGTTGTTCCATTGCCTCGTGAATAGCAACCCTATCCTCAGCCTTCATTTTCTCAAATTCATCTATTGCAGCTATACCTTTATCAGCAAGGACTACTGCACCAGCTTCAAGCGTAAAGCTTCCAGTCTTATCCCTAACGACTGCTGCCGTCAAACCCGCTGCTGTAACCCCCCTTCCAGAAGTATAAAGACCTCTAGGAGCTATTCTTTGAACATATTTGAGAAGTTGGCTTTTAGCTGTGCCAGGATCGCCTATTAAAAGCAGGTTTATATCACCCCTGACAGTTACACCATCGGGATAAGTTCTCCTCACACCCCCAACCATCTGTAGAAGTATTGCTTCTTTAATCTCCTCTAGACCATATATAGATGGTGCTATCGACTTCACCAGCTTCTGATATATCCAAGGGTCTCTGCTCATTTCCATGATCTTCTTTTCTTCTTCAGGAGTTAGTGTAACTTCTCCAAGCTCTTGCATCAAAGCCTCTATGTAATTTACTTCGACAGTAAGTGAGAAAGTCGTATACTGGAGATTTTTCAGCGGATGTCTATCGGGGGTAGCTACTACCACTCCTGTTATTTGAACCCTATCACCGGGTCTAACCCTGTCAGTAAGATCTCCTTTAAGCCTGAGGCTTATGCTGTGAGGCATTACTCCGGCTGGAAGATCCTCAGGTTTCTCTTGAACCCTTATCTCCTGATAATCTATGAA
>JANXDK010000086.1 GCA_025059435.1 Thermoproteota archaeon | reverse complement strand
AAGATAAACTACTCCTTATCTTTTCTGTCAGTCGGAGCAGTTCTCGGCTTATTTCCACTGGATAAGTTGCATGGTTTCTAATCCTCCTATATTCTTCGGGAAGCTTCTTAAGCTCAGTTTGAGCCTTCTCCCTTATCTCATCTAAAGAAGGAAGCTTATAGACGAGTTCGCCATCTTTGAATATTTGTACGAGTTTTTTCTCACCCTCTAAATCCTCGTTAAATAGGCCGATTACGTCTTTAATGTATTTGTCATTTTTTTCTATTCTAAAGACTTGTTTAGCTCCCGGTAAAGTAACTTTTTCGTTCTCAGCAATCTTCATACGGGGAACAAGCTTACTGTTCTCTTCGCTCTCGACAAGCTTATACACAATATCTATCTTGGGGACATCATCAGAAGTAACAAGAGAAGATCCTACTCCAAAGACATCCATTTCAGCACCTTTATTCAAGTATTCGTCGATAACATACTCATCCAGACCACCACTTACGAATATTTTGGTCGATACGAAGCCGGCAGCGTTAAGAATTTTTCTAGCTTCCTTACTTAACCTAACCATGTCTCCAGAATCCATTCTAATACCCTTCAGCTCTTTTTTACCAGTTAATTCCTCAACAATCTCCATTGCATTCCTAACACCGCGTAAGGTATCGTAAGTATCAACGAGCAGAACAGTATCCGTTCCCCAAGATTTAATCCAAGTCTTAAACGCTTCCCTCTCACTCGGAAAAGCTTCAATATATGAATGCGCCATTGTTCCAAATACCGGTATTCCGTAGAGCTTACCGGCAAGGAGATTTGATGTCCCTATACATCCCCCTATGTAACTTGCTCTAGCTGCCTTAAGTCCAGCATCAACTCCATGGGCCCTTCTGGAGCCGAAGTCAATAACCGGCCTACCCTTTGCAGAATTAACGACTCTAGAAGCCTTTGTTGCTATGAGTGTTTGAAAGTTAACTGTATTTATTATAAACGTTTCGAAGATTTGTGCTTCTATTATTGGTGCTGTAATCCTTATTATCGGTTCATTTTGGAAAACCAATTCGCCTTCTGGCATAGCCCAGACTTCTCCTGTAAATCTAATTTTCCTCAAAAAATCTAGGAAACTCTCCTTAAAACCCTTTTTCCTCAAAAACTCTAAGTCATCTTCTTCAAACCTGAAATTCAAGAGATAATTACAGACATCTTCTAAGCCCGCTGCAATCAAATAACCCCTATTGGGCGGGAGTTTCCTCACGAAGAGTTCAAAAGTAGCCTTAACATTCCAAGATTCGAAATAGGATTGGCCCATTGTCAACTCATATAAGTCTGTGAATAGAACCAGGTTTCCTTTATTCATCACCTGTGGTTTATAATAAGATTAGATAAATTTAATTCCGAAATCTACAGGTGGTATGTTTTTACTTATAATGAAGGAGGTTTAAAACACGTATGTATTTCTGGAGAGCATCTGATCCATCTTTGGCTCCGCGGACAATTCCTACACCGGATTTTAATAAATGTAATTCAACATTGTCGTCGAGGAGGAATACTATACTAAGCCTGTGTCTCGCCTTTAACTTTACGTATTCCTCGGGAAAAATATCGTGTAAGTTTAGTTCCAGGTTTTTACTTGGAGAAACTATATAATACGGTAAGCCCTTAACAGAATATGCTTCTTCAACATGAAATTCTTCTTTAAATTCTCTTTCAGGAAAAGCTTTGGATTGACCACAAGTCTCACATGAGTCTAAACGCCTTATTTCAACCGTTTCCAGGAACATGCTTCTAAGGTCAAAGAATAGCAGCCTATTCTTAAGAGAAGGTTCTCTGCCAGTAATTATTTTTATAGCTTCTGAAACCTCTATGCTCGCGATTATCGAGACTAAGGAAGGATGAACACCCACGGTCGCACAAGTAGCTGAAGGCTCTCGATGAGGCAAGAAGCAATCTAAGCAGGGGGTTTCCCCAGGGATTATTGTTGAAGCATTTCCAAACATTTCTATAGCGGATCCGAAGACGTAGGGTTTACGGAGTTCAACACATGCCCTGTTAACAATCCTCCTCACGCGTAGAGTGTCTAATCCATCTAGAACTAAGTCGACGTCTTTAACTATGCTCTTAACATTGTAATCATTTACCGAAAGGGGTAAAGCTTCAACATTTACAT
>JANXDK010000085.1 GCA_025059435.1 Thermoproteota archaeon | reverse complement strand
AATGCCTGATGCAAGCTGTGTCGAAGGTCTCGGCGAATCTCCATTAAAAATGCTTCCTTCAGGAAAGATGATTCAACTGGTCAGATTTGGCTTCTGTATCGTGGAGAAGACATCCGTCGATATGATTGAACTAGTTTTCTCCCACCCTTAGCCTTCCCAAGTAAGTTTTTATACCCCTCCCCTAAGTGTGTGGAACGGGTAGAGGTGCTTAACCGAAATGGTTAGGATTACAACGGCCGATTACGAACCAACTAAGGAACTAGTAGAAGAGGCTTTAGAGCTTTTAAGATTAGCAGCTAAAACGGGCAAAGTGAAGAGGGGCACCAATGAAACCACAAAGGCACTTGAAAGAGGCATTGCAAAACTCGCTTATATAGCTGACAATACTGATCCAGTGGAAGTAGTTCTGCATATCCCCTTATTGAGTAGAGATAGGAAAATTCCCTACATTGTTGTACCGGACAAGAAGCAGCTGGGCGAGGCTTCTGGTCTGGTGAACGTCTCGGCCGCAGCGGTGGCAATAATAGACCCTGGTGAAGCCGCCTCAATGCTTGAAAGCGTGATAAAGAAAATAGAGGCTCTACGGGCATCCGGTGGAGGCTCATCTTGAGCGAAGAAGCTACTCCAGCAGAAGTAGTTGAACTAGTAGCCAGGTCAGGGGCATCAGGAGAGGTTACTCAGGTTAGGGTTAGAATACTAGCTGGTAGAGATAAGGGCAGGGTAATACTTAGAAACGTACGTGGTCCAGTGAGAGTTGGCGACATACTTATGCTCAGGGAAACGGAGAGAGAAGCCAGAAGGTTCTCAGGGTGATGAGCCACGCCTACGTTCTTTCAATGCAGCTTCTGTAACGAGACGTTTCCAAGCGGAGAAGGCATAGTATACGTTAAGAAAGACGGAAGTATACTAAGATTCTGCGGTTCAAAGTGCTTCAGAAACTTCAAGCTCGGCAGGAACCCGAGGAAAGTGAAATGGGTGATTAAGACCAAACAGGAGTCTGGAAAATGAGAATCATCATACTTGGTCCACCGGGTTCTGGGAAAGGAACGTACTCGTCAAGACTGGCGATAAAATTAGGAATACCACATATATCTACAGGAGACATATTCAGAGAGGAGATTAAAAGAGGCAGTGAGCTCGGGAACAGTATCTCAAACTATGTTTCAAGCGGTAAACTCGTCCCGGACGATGTTGTAAATATGGTGATAGAGAAAAGGCTTTCTCAGGAAGATTGTAGAGAAGGATTCATACTGGACGGTTATCCTAGGACGTTAAATCAAGCGGAATTCTTAGATGGGATTTCAAAAATAGACGTAGTCATAAACCTAAATGTACCTAAAGAGGTGATAGTAAGAAGACTATCGTCAAGACTGATTTGTAAGAATTGTGGCGCAATATTCAATAAGATTACACTTCCGCCAAAGGTCGAAGGTATATGCGATAAATGCGGCGGAGAGCTCTACCAGAGGGAAGACGATAAGCCTGAGATAATAAGGAGGAGGATAGAGTTATACGAGAAAGAGATTGCACCACTACTAGAATACTATCGGAAAAAGGGAGTTATTCTAGACTTTTATGAATCCGATGGTTCCGGAAGAGAAATCTCGTTAGATCAAGTCATAGAGAAGATGGTTGAAGCATTAAAGAAATATCTCTGATTATATTGGTCCCTGTTTCTGTAGTATTATTTTATGATTTTATGATTTTACATATATGGGGGTTAAGGAGATCGTCTTACACTGCTTAGTAAAATAACAAATTACAGAAGCTATTTGAACCTAATACCCATCAGAGAAAATTAGGAATAATATCGTTTTAAACAGCTTTGTTTCCTATGGTGGGTATATTGATATTATTTTGAGAAGAGATTAATACTACCGCAAAGTCAGTCTCTCTGGAGGTCTGCATGGGATAATGGGAGTCAGGGAACCGATAGTAGTCGTATTGGGCCATGTTGATAGTGGCAAGACTTCTCTATTGGACAAGATACGTGGAACATTCGTGGCGATGAGGGAGGCCGGGGGGATTACTCAGCATGTGGGTGCGAGCCTTATCCCTTTCCAAGTAATAGTGGACGTAGCTAAAATCCTTAACATAAGGCTGGAGGAGAAGCTTAAGGTTCCTGGTATACTTTTCATAGATACCCCCGGACATGAAGTTTTCGTAAACCTGAGGAAGAGAGGAGGT
>JANXDK010000084.1 GCA_025059435.1 Thermoproteota archaeon | reverse complement strand
CCTATTTCGCCTTATTATGTCGTTTATCAACTTATACATTTTTCTACTAAGCTCTTCAGTGGGCGTGTGGACAAGGTCGTAATGGGGAGATATTACTTTAATATCGAATTTCTTTGAAGCATGTACATCTACTATTGTGCATTGTCTCGGGAATCCATCTTCATATCCAACTAAGTAGGCAGCAACTTTCTCTAAAGGATGAATAGTTGCGGATAAGCCTATTCTCTGGAAATCTCTCTCTGAAAAGCTTCTTAGTCTTTCAAGACTTAGAGAAAGGTGTGCGCCTCTCTTGGAACTGCAAAGCTCGTGTATCTCATCTACTATAACCCATTGAATTCCTCTCAAGAAAGATCTAAACTTGGGTGCGACCAGTATGATCGATAAGCTTTCAGGAGTCGTTATAAGTATATGAGGAGGTTTCTTCAACATCTTACTCCTTTCTGAGGTTTTAGTGTCTCCAGTCCTTACGTAAATCCTTATATCTGGAAAGCAAAAGCCCTTATCCTCTGCTATTTTTTTAATCTCATCCAATGGTTGCGAAAGGTTTTTCTTGATGTCATTATTTAAGGATCTTAAAGGAGAGACATAGACGCAATAAACCTTGTCTTCAAGCATTCCCTCAAAACCTCTTTTTACAAGGTCGTTTAGTATCGTGAGGAAGCAAGCAAGCGTCTTACCGCTTCCAGTAGGTGCGGAGATAAGGGTATTCTCGCCGTTTACGATCGGTTTTATTCCATATGCCTGGGGTGGAGTTAGATCCTTGAACTTTCTCCTAAACCATTCTGATACAAAGGGGTGTAGTAGACCAAGGATTTCTTCGAATTTACTCTTAACAGCATAGAACCTATACGGGCTCGTCGACATGATTCTTATCTTTTAGCCCTTTTGCGAAAGAGGAATTGATAAACCTTCTCCTAACTATTTCTTTTTAATTGGCATTATTATTTGTCCTTCTCCAGGATCGCCATATGCCTCGTAATCGCCCTCGTAGAACATTTTTGCCACTAAAGCTGCAGTAACGGCGTCGAGTTCATGGTGGGACTGTAAACCCTCTAAACCCCTTATTTTAAGACGGACTAAGCCTTTGTAGAGGCCCTCTACACTTGATGTTTTACGAGGTATTCCCAATATGTCTTGAGCACCACCCGGGTAAACTTCTATAACATTGTAACCCGATGACTCAAGCATGTTCTTCAGCCTCATGCCTCTTTTCGTCAAAGACCTCATCGGACCAAGGGTTATCGGGAAGAATCTTATGCCTCTTCTAAGTAACTCCCTATCGCATTCCCGTAGGTGAATATTGCTTCTCACCTCTAGACTGACTCTACCCTTTGGTAATGAGAGAGGGGCGTCTATAGCGATTACAATCGGTTTAAAACTATAAACCTTATTAAGAATATCGCTATCGCTATACAGAGTCATCGTTACGACCTTCATAGATTCATTTAACGCAGCAAATCCACTGGGTCTAGTTTCGACTCCAGCTAGGTCTATGCCTACAAAGAACATTTCATATTTCTAACCCAAAGAGCCTACGCGCGTTTTTAGTAGTCTCTTCTGCAACAAGCTCCAGGTCAAGGTTCTTTATCCTGGCTATTTCTCTGAGACTGAAAACTATGTTCGCAGGCTCGTTTCTCTCTAGGGGATTGGTTCCGAGTACTGGCGAATCTGATTCTAAGAGGATGTTTTCAATGGGTATTCTACTCACTAACTTCTGTTTTTGAGGCGACCTTATCACTGAAGGGGGTATGCTAAAAAAGAATCCTGATTCAACACCCCTCATAGCATGCGAAGCTTTTCCATCGAAAGCATGCATAAGTACTTTTCTAGCACTTCTTTCTAAAAGTATCTCCATAGCTTCTCGACCAGCACTCCTAGAGTGCACTATTAGGGGGAGACCTATTTTTTTCGAGAGCTCTACGAATTCTATAAAGTGATCGATTAGCTTAACTCTTTCATCCTGTTTCCTAACTGTATAATAATCTAAACCAACTTCACCTATTCCGATTATTTTATCCCTGTTATCTAAAATTAAACTTTTTAATTCCTCGATGTTTTCTGAAAATGGTGCGCCATAATCCATGCCTATTGTCGAATAAACGTAGCCTCTGAATCTCTCTGAAATACTTAGCGACTTCAAAGCACCCTCCTTACCGAGCCCGGAGTCTACAATAGCTACCAAACCATTTTCCTT
>JANXDK010000083.1 GCA_025059435.1 Thermoproteota archaeon | reverse complement strand
ATCTTACGGTAAGTTTGGAGGAATCTACGTAATAATCGCCAAGTTAAGATTTTAATCAAGATTCTATATCTTCTATAATTATTTAAAAATATAAGCATCAGATATTCATTTCCAAATAAGCTATTTTCACTAACATTATTTGTTTCTTATCCTTTTTAATCAAAATCAATTAATGGAGACCGAACTAAGATTTAAATAGTATAGCTTTCTCCGAGTTTTGGAGCAAATGCTTCTAGCTCCAACTCCTCTCTCGCGTATTTTGCAAGCCTTTCACAATTCTCTGGCTCACCGTGGACTATGAAAGTCTTATCTGCATTAATCTTCTTGATCAATTTCTCAAGCTGATCTTTACCACTATGTGAGGAAAGCTCAAAGTGCCTTATCTCAGATTTGGCTTTAACAAACTTACCGTCCACTGTGATTACTCCCTTCTCAAGTAGAATTCGTCCTGGGGTACCTTCAACCTGGTAACTAACGAAAGCTATTAGGTTTTTCTTAGAGTCTCCCACTTTCTTCAGATAAAAGTTTACGGGACCTCCCTGTAACATGCCTGCAGGGGTAACTATTACACCAGGGTTTTTCAAAGCTTCTTCTCTTTGTCTTTGAGTATTTACCCATATTACTTCCTCTGCAGCCTCCTCTAAAAGGTTCGGATTAGACAACCAATCGGGAAAATCAAACAATATCTGCGTCACTGCTCTAGCCATACCGTCATAGTAGACATCGTATGGGAAAGAATACTTCGCCAATATCGTTATAACCTCCTGAGATCTACCTATTCCGAAGGCAGGTACTAGCACTATGCCTTTTCTTTCAACTACTTCCTTAAGTTTCTCAACGAATTTCCTTTCAATCTCCTCCCTAAGCGGATGATTTTTATTGGCATAGGTACTTTCTACGATTGCCACATCTATGGGAGGATAATCCGTAAAAGCACCTTTAAGTAAAGTGGTTTCAACGGTGTTAATGTCTCCCGTGTAAAGAATTCTTTTCCCCTTAAATTCTAATAATACTTGTCCTCCTCCAGGGGTATGGCCAGCCTGTAAGAACATTAGTTTAAAACCATTTCTTGAAATCTCCTGTCCGTATTCTAGTTTTTCAGATTTCTCTATGAACCTGTCTACTTCAAGAACTTCAAATGGTAATGTACCCTTCGACACCCTTATGAAATCCAGTAGTATTAGCTTTGCCAATGGTGCTGTAAGCTTAGTTAAAAATGATTCTCTACCTAAACCTATGAAGAAAATGGGAGCTGCCCCAATATGATCTAAGTGAGCATGCGTAATAATTATTTCATCTACTTCCCGCGGCGGAATATGCATTGGATACTTCACTTCCCTTCCAGAAAGCATTACACCCGCATCTAGAAGAAAACGTCTATCTCCATCTGCCAGATATATGGCAGACCTACCTACTTCGCGAACACCCCCTAAAAATTTTACAAGCATTTCCTTCTAGTCCTCTTTCTAAAGCTTTCTTTCTTGCCGTTATTTAAGGTTTAATAGATGGGGCGAACTATGCTTAGTGGAGATGCTGAAAAAGGTTCTAGATAACAAGTTAGAGACGGCTGATTGTATGATTATATGTTTACCCGGCATCGGTTTAGTGGGTTCTCTAACAGGCGAGCTTTTTATCGAATCGGCTTCTGAGAAAAACACGTTACTGGAGCTTTATCCAGAATCATTACTCTACGTATCAGTAGCTTCCAGAGATGGTCTAATGGCTTTACCCAAAATAAGCGTTAATAATATTACGGTAAAAGATCTAGGAAGCCTCTTGATAGTTAAGGGGACTTCGCAGCCTACTACTCCAATCAACCAATACGAATTAGCTGAAATCCTTGTCGAGACCGCTGAAAAATACGGTACCAAAATCATAATTGGTGTGGGAGGCTACGCCATTCCGCACGTAGGCGATAAGAGAAGAGTATATCTTTCATCATCGGATTGGAGAGCCTCTATGATCGGGGCCTCCCTAGGGTTTCTACCTTTGAAGGGAACTGTTGTTGGCGCTGCGGGTTTAGTCCCTGGTCTTGCAGGCCTACATGGTTTGAATAGCGCATGTATACTTATAGAAACCAGAGGAGAAGGGGCTGATTTAACAGCTGCTAAAACTGCTCATAATAGTATTAAGGATTTCCTTAAAAAATACTTGAAAGGGGCGTAACATTTAAGATTCTGAAATTTCCTTAACGAATTCTTTGTATATTTCATTTACCTTCTCTGCCGCGAGACCACTTCCCTCAACAACGCCGTTTTCAGTAAC
>JANXDK010000082.1 GCA_025059435.1 Thermoproteota archaeon | reverse complement strand
AATATTAATACCCCTCCTCATCTTAACATTCAACAGAGGAATTGCCGTCTCATTAAAATATCCTTTATTCGAGACCCCTAAAACTAAGATGTTGAAATTTACGATGTTAAATAGTATTAAGTAAACCACTAAATATGTGAAGATCTTTATTGCAATAATTTTTTTACGAAGTTTAATGTTCAATGAGCGTTCTTAAAATTCTTATCTGCAAAATCCATGTATCTATCCCAATCATACTCCGTCAGGCCATGTCCACCGGAGCGTATATGGTATCCTATTGTGCCCATAACAGGATAGTTCAAGGGGGGCATTTCATCGATAGGAAGACCCTCTTTACCTAAAAGTCTGTACACTGGGTCAGCGGCTTTTGCAGCCAGGAATTCCCCCCTTGGGTCACACCACAAATCTTCGTCTGCACTAGCAACATAAACCGGCCGGGGTGCAATTAAGGCTATTAGCATATGCTGATCTACTGGAAGCTCGTCTTCCCTATCATTATACTTCTTAAAATTCTCACAGAACCAGTGGGGGAATGCGGTATTTATCATTCTCACAGTCTCGCCAAACCTCCTACGGCTTAATGCTGCTCCTCCGCATCCTGAGGTATTGGATATTACTATTGAGAAACGCTCATCCTGAGCACCGGCCCAGAGCGCAGCCTTCCCCAACCTGGAGACACCCATGACAATAACACTTTCCCCATCCAAATCTTTATCTGTCTCAATATAGTCTAATGCTCTACTCAACCCCCAAGCCCAAGCTCCTATAGAGCCCCATGCATCTGGCGGACGCTCTTCACCGAATAAGCTATCAAAAACTCCGTGAACCCCGTTTTTAAAACCATCGTGGAAATCAGGATCTATATCACTGTAACATGCTGTTGCAAAACCATATCCTCTCGACAGGATTTTTTCTAGAGGTATTGAACGATCCCACCCTCTAGATTTCTCGCTTGAGAAAAACTCTCCCCAGGGCGTATTACTCTGCCTCTTCCTAATCCTTATTTCAGGCTCAGGACTTACCGTATGGTTTCCTCCGAAATTAAGCATTAGAAAGACTGGTGCTGGAATAGAGTTCTTTGGGAGATAAATTAAAAGATCCATGCTCGACTCACCATTTTTAGTGAACTTTATCAAGACTTGTTTCCTTTTCGCCTTCCCGTCCAATGCATTCTCATTTTCATCAAAAACTTCGAAGGAGGCTTCTTCCGGCTTACCTAGAGGAGCCCTACCGTAAACATGCGTACGGAAAAGCTCTAGGATTTCCGGTCTTCTCCTTTTCATCCACATGTCGGGATGAGTAACTTTAGTACCGTCTAAGCAAGTCAATGGGTCTGGAAGAGTATAATGCGGAACTTTTTCTTCTTAGTATATGACATCTGGCTGGCGTTCACTCAACTTCTTGACAAGCTCCGGGTTTGCATACCAACCGGATTTCAACGCGTCTTCCTTTCTACAAAATAGATTAATATTTTTATCTTTACGGTTCTGTGGCTTTTCCGTGGTATAAAGATGGGTATTTTCAGAAATCAACACCACTTGCATGTGACGGATGAGCGCGCTAAAAAACATAAATAGCCATCCTATTCGCCTACAGGACTCGATGACAGCAACAAGTAACTACAGGAATTTCACTCTTGCTATCTACTGTACTAACCGTGATGTCAAGAGAATGACTGATCAAAATTGGCTTGAGAGTAGTTTTAACGAGATCAGTAAGCATGTTAAGATAGATAAGGTTTACCTCGAGAATTTCCGCGAGGCAATGATAATAGATAAAGACACTATGCTTAAGGTAAAATCCTTCTTTGAAAACAAGGGTATAAAAACTTCCGGTGGAATGGCCACTTACCTGGGTGAAAACCATCGTTTCAAGTCTTGGTGCTATACGCGTTCTGAAACAAGAGAAATATTTAGAAGGGTTGTTAGAGACCTGGCTGAGATTTTTAATGAGTTCATAATAGACGATCTTTTCTTTGAAAACTGTAAATGTGAAGAATGCATCAAGGCTAAGGGAAGTAGGAGTTGGAAGGAGTACCGCCTAGAACTGATGGAGGATATTTCTAAAAATGTGATAATAAAGACAGCCAGAGAGGTTAATCCAAACATCAGGATAATACTCAAATACCCTAATTTCTACGATCATTTCCAATTTGTAGGCTATAATCTTGAAGTCCAACCGAAGCTTTTCGATATGATATATACTGGAACGGAGACAAGAGACTCTGAGTATACGATGCAGCACTTACAAGAGTATCAGAGTTATTTGATAATGCG
>JANXDK010000081.1 GCA_025059435.1 Thermoproteota archaeon | reverse complement strand
TTATTTCGCTCTTTCTAAGTTCTCCCTTATGAGCACGTTGTCTTGGAGGTTTATGGTCTTTAGGAATGCTTTTAGAACCGGTCTTAGGTATCCTTAACCTGCTATTGTTAATTCGACATCTCTCTTTTCCTTGACTACTTGCTTCATCGACTCTAAAAACAAATGCAATCCCTTTCTGAACACGCGTCTTGATGAAAAATACGCTTCTCCCATTAAAAATTTTGATCTTGAGAAAATTCTTCAAAAATTATTCCATTAGGTATAATCTTTATCTCCTTGTCTGTGAAATGGGAAATAAAGTTGCTACTGCCTTACTGACAGCTATTATTTTACTCAGCATCGTCGATATATTGTTTTAACGGAAAAAGTATAAATTGTAGACGGTTCAAGATCGATAAGTATACGATACCGATGGCTAAGGCGTCATAGTGATTGCGAATAAATAATTTAAACTTGCACTATTGTGGATGATGAATTTTCTCAAACCCGGAAAATAAGGACTCAACACCCGTTCTAAAAAGATATGGATCTGTTTATCAACGGTCTAGGATTGGAGTTTTTAATTAAGTATAGAGAAAGCAACAGTATCTCGTTAGATGAATGGTTCTGGAATGAAGTTTATAAAACTCCGACTACCATAATCAAGCAGCTTCATGAGCATGTGTCAGATTACTTTTAGGATTGTTGCTGAGCAGGGCCTTAGGTTTCAGAGTTTTTCCGGTTTTGCGGTTAGAGGCGTTTTCTTCGATTTTTTGAAAAGCGTTAATGAGGAGCTTGCTTTGAGGCTACACTCCCAGAAGAGTCTGGCGCCTTATTCTGTTACTCCGGTAGAGGCTCTGCGAGGGTGCTATTCTTCCTTCGTATATAACAGTTTCAACGGTCCTTTGCAAGCCCAGTTTAAAATATCTATCCTCGAGCAGGGTTTGATGAAAGTTTTCACTCAAGCCTTGTTCTCAACCGGCTCGCCCAACATAAGGCTTGTCGACACTTATACTACTATCGTGGAGGTTTCCGTAAACCAGCAGAGCTTTGAGAAGATTATGGAAGAAGCCAAACCCGTTAGGAGGTTTGAAGTATTTTTCAGAACGCCCTGTTATTTCAGACAAAGCCTTTCAAGAGATTCTTCAGATCCCGTATTGAAGGTTGTTAAACCGCCCTACAGGGCTGTTCCGCTTCCCGAAGTCCATTTAATGATCAGAAATCTGGTTAGACTTTGGAGAAGATTTTCCGGAATATCTTTCGAATATAATGAATATGTGGACTGGATTAAAAGGAACGGTATCGCGTTAGCAGGTTTCCCGTATGGCATTAAGACGCTTAGAGTCTATGAGCATCCTACTTCTAATAAGTGGGTCATGGGCTTCATAGGGAGAGTAAGATTTGCCATTCCGAAGGATATGTTTTTAGAGAGGTTTTCAAAGTTCACGGATGCGTTGATGAAATTTGCAGAGTATTCTAACGTTGGAGGCAATAGGACGGCTGGCTTTGGGGTTGTCAAATACTCACCTAAATACGAGTAACTAGCAATAAAAACAATAAGTATATCTTTAACATCCATCTAATTTACTGCAGATGGTCGAGAGGAGTGCAGACTGGATAGACCAGGCTGAGGGAGATTTAGAACATGCGAAAAACGATTTAAAATCAGGATTTTACGAATGGGCTTGTTTCTCGGCGCAACAGTCCGCTGAAAAAGCAGTGAAGGCGGTTCTCCAGAGGCTTGGGGCAGAGGCTTGGGGGCACTCTGTATACGATCTTCTCATCCATTTGAATGAGAAAATCAGTATAAGCGAAGTTCTGTTCGATCATGCTCTAGAACTAGATAAAGCATATATTCCTACGAGATATCCGAATGCCCATCCTTCTTCCTCGCCAAGGAGAAGATACACGAAGGGAGAGGCTGAGAGGATGATTGATTATGCAGAGGAAATATTCGAATTCTGTAAGAGTATTCTTTCCGAAGTTTAGCCTGGAAGATGTTGTGAAAGAAGTAGAAAGGTGTGTATATTTATTCTCTGAAAGACTTGCGTTGAAAAAGGTAATTCTCTTCGGTTCATACGCTAAGAAGCGCTATACCGTCGCAAGCGATATAGACCTTCTCGTGGTTTTCGATAATTCTAAATGCACTGAGGATGAAGTATATAAAACCTTGAGAAAGAATATAAAGATTCCTAGACTTGAACTACATATCCTACCTATGGAGGAGTACAATATGATCAAAGGCTCTAAATGGATTAAAACCATAAATGAGGAGGGTGTTAAAATCCTATAGGGTTCTGTTGAACTTTCTCCTTAAGTCGATAACAATTGTTCTGCGACATCAGATAGTTTACAATGAAGAACATCCTCGTCGTATAGTCGGGGTTCTTAATGCCTACTACATCTCTTAGAAATTCGTCGTAAAATAAGTCTGGCATCGCCTAGCTATTAAGTAGTTAGAAAAATCTTAAACTTGAAATACGCATCGAACTTTTTAGCAAGCTGTTTCCAAATGTCGTAGTCGAATTTTTTCTGTTACGGAGTTAGGAACGATGAGAATGGAATGTAAGTAAATTTTAAAACATCATTAATGA
>JANXDK010000080.1 GCA_025059435.1 Thermoproteota archaeon | reverse complement strand
AGTGAAAAAGAAATTATAGAGTTGACTAAGAACAAATTTACTGAACTTGGGTTACCTCCAAGTGTATTAGATCTTTACCCCCATGAATTAAGCGGGGGGATGAGACAAAGAGTAACAATAGTGGCTTCTACAATCCTAAATCCTAAAATACTAATAGCGGACGAGCCTACGTCAGCGCTTGATGTTTCGACTCAAAAGCAAGTTTTGAAAATGATGGTTGACTTGCAAAGAAAGCAATCGATTAGAAGCACTATTCTTATAACTCACGACATTGCTATACAAAGACAGGTTTGCAACAAGCTCTTAGTAATGTATGCTGGTAGGATTGTAGAATATGGAAATATAGATGATATACTATATAATCCGAAACATCCTTACACAAAGGGCTTAATAAACTCCGTCTTAACACCAGAACCAGAAGTAAGGAGGAGAGGATTAATGGCTCTTTTTATACCCGGTGAACCGCCAAACTTAGTTAATCCTCCGCCAGGATGCTCCTTCCACCCTCGCTGTCCATTTGCAATGCCAAAATGTAAAACAGAAATCCCTGAATTGACTTACAGTGGTGATAGGGCTGTTGCGTGTTGGTTATACATATTGTAGGTGATAGGGTATGTTAGCAAACTCATTGTTGAAAATTGAGAACCTGACTAAGGTGTATGAAGTCGGGCTCTTCAGGAAGAAGTATATCACTGCAGTGGACAAAGTGTCTTTCAATGTTTCGAGAGGTGAAATCATTTCTCTAGTCGGTGAAAGTGGTAGCGGTAAAACCACTGTTGCAAAGATCATACTCAGACTTTTACCCCCTACTTCCGGAAAGGTCTTTTATAAGGGTGAGGATATATGGGAGAAGAAAGACATAGATAAATTGAAGGAGTATTGGCGCGAGGTCCATGCTGTTTTCCAAGATCCCTTTGCTTCTTTCAACCCCGTGTATAAAATAGATAGGGTATTAGAACAGGCTTTTAACCTGATGGACACTCCTGTTGATGAGAATGCTATTAGGGAAGCTTTGAAAGAGGTTGCACTATTGCCTGACGAAGTTCTTGGTAAGTATCCCCACGAGCTTTCTGGAGGTCAGAGACAGAGATTAATGATTGCTAGATGCTTCTTACTTAAACCAAAACTTATTTTAGCAGATGAACCTGTTTCTATGGTTGATGCCTCCACTAGGGCAAGCATAGTGAATCTTTTCCTTAGACTAAGAGACGAGTATAAGACTTCAATAATATTCATAACTCACGACCTGGGATTAGCATACTTTGTTAGTGATAGAATATTAATCATGTATAAAGGGAGGATAGTAGAAGAAGGCTCACCCGATGAATTGATAAGTTCTCCCAAGGATGCGTATACGAAGAACCTCCTTGAATCCGTGCCCCTCCTATATGGAAAATGGAAGGGTTTCTAGCCTAATCAAGTGACATCATGATTCTACAAGGTTAAATAATCTTATTTTATGTAAGACGTTCAACTTTTTTAATACGAGAGTTATATGTAATTCATGAAATTACTTGACCAGAATGAACTGGAGAAGATTGGTATAGTGGCAAGCGATTCCAGTGAAAACAAGGCTAGAGTCCTACTTGAGGAAAAACAAGAACTTAGAGTTAGGTCTGAAGAAATAGTTGTAATCGATACTCCAAATGGTTATGTCCTGGGTGTTCTCAGAAGTGGAAGTGGGGTTAACGAAGCTCTTAAAGCCAATGCCTACCGGCCGAGTATAGCATACGCTAAGAGAGGTGGAATGCCTTCAGGATCCAGAGAGATATATACTTTCGAAATAATGGTGATAGGTGTTATAACGGATAGCGGGATTGAACAAAACCGATTGATAATCCCACCTAGGAGTAATGTTTACTTGTTTAAAAAAGGTGCTTCTAATCCTTTAGAATACGTTGCCAGAAATAGACCTGTTATTTGGGGGGCATGTTTGGATGGTCATGAAAATTGGAAAATCCCATTTGACAGTTCTTTCTTAACTTATCACATTGGCGTCTTTGGAGCAACTGGCAGCGGTAAGTCTTGGCTAACAAGGTATGTAGTCATACCTGTCTTGCTTCAAGCAGGGTTCAAAGTACTGGTACTGGATTGGAGTGGGGAGGATTATGCTCCATATTTCAAGGATAAGGCTATTTCAATATCGCATCTAAAACTCGACGAAGAGGCTATTGTCAGTTATATTATGGATAAGGCCGAATACTTTGGATATTCTGGACAGTCTAAGGATTCCAACTTGGTTAGGGAAGCCTTGGAAGACTATGTTTCAAGAAAGTGGGGAGAGATTTCGCAGAAAAGGTCTGAGGAAATATTCATCGACATTAAGAATTACTTGGAGAATAGTGTTAAACAAGCCTCAGTCCGCGAGGATCAGAAGAGAAATGCTCTCCGCAGAATAGAATATGGCTTTAAAAAGCTTAAACCAACCGATTTAGATTCAGTGAGAGGCTCTCTAACCATCGAGGAATTAGTCGAAGGGCTAAGCAAAGAAGAAAAGGGCATTAGAGTAATCGACATGAGCCTCGTTGGGAGCGAGGAGAAGCTTTCCTTCTTCAACTCTCTGGCAAGGTTTCTGGAAGAAGGGATGGAACTAG
>JANXDK010000007.1:8437-14402 GCA_025059435.1 Thermoproteota archaeon | reverse complement strand
CTGAAGAATCTGGTCTATCGTCGAATCATCAATATATTTTACAACAAGTAATAATTCCGCACCCAGTATAGAGGCGAGCCTAGGGACTTGACAACCACATAGTGAGCCTGACGAGAGGGTGGAAGATCCTTCTATTAGTACAATGTCTTTATCAGAGGAAATAACCTTGTAAGACTCTAAGATTCTTTCTACCGCTTTTGAATCATTATCTGCATATTCCAAGAAGTTACTACTGAGTTTTATTGAGCATGTCACAACGCCGGAGCCGAGTATTTCTTTCATTGTCTCTGTATCCTCATCGACTAATTCCCCTCCAGGTCCGAAGGTACATCCAGTACTAACTGGCTTGAAATAGCTTATTTGCAATCCCCTTCCCATTGCGATTTGTGCAAGCGATATGGTGAGAATGCTTTTGCCGCTAAAACCCTCAACTGAAGCTATGTAGATTGCCCTCCTCATTCTTTTTCCTCCGTTATATCTTTATTAAGTGTTATTTTTATATCTACTGCCATACATCCTTTACCCTCCTCATACACAATAAGCGGATTTATCTCCATTTCAACAACATCTTTAAAACAACACATGAACTGAGAAATCCTTATCATAACGTCTATCAGGGAGCGAAAGTCCGCAGGTAATTCTCCTCTTACACCTTTAAGTAGCGTATAGGCCTTTGTTTCTGAAATCATCTCCATAGCATCAGATGGGGTGAGCGGTGCCAACCTATATGAAACATCTCTTAGGAAATTAACGTATATCCCTCCTAGTCCGAACATTATTAATGGGCCAAATTGAGGATCCCTGACTGCTCCGATTATAACCTCTCTTCCCCAAGGTGCCATTTTCTGTACTATTACTCCAGATACCCTCACCTGAGGCATTAGCATTCTAGCTCGGTTAACAACCAACTCATAGGCTCTACTTACTTCTTCACAAGATTTAACGTTAAGAATAACGCAACCCATATCCGTCTTATGGAGAATATCCGGGGAAGATACTTTAATGACAACGGGGTATCCAATTGATTCAGCTATTTCACAAGCCTCTTTTGCACTTCTTGCCAACATAGATTTGGGAACTGGAATGCCGTATGCTGAAGCTATTTGGAACGCTTCCTCTTGCGATAGATTAACCCTTCCCTCAGCTTTTACCTTGTTTTTAATTCTCACAACTGTTTCATTGTCAACACCTGTTATTTTTGCAATGGGTTCTTCGTATTTGCTTGAAGCCAGATAATAATCATACATCCGTTTGAGAACGATTGCTGCAGACTCTGGAAAATCGTAATTAGATATTCTATACTTACGCAAAATCCTTATCGGTGTAGAATCATTGTCAAAACCCATGAAGGAAGCAAGAATAGGTTTTTTAGAAGTTTTACTAATTTCAGCAATCTCTCGTGCAATCTCTTCTGACGGGGTCATGGCCTGTGGCGTTAATATTATTATAATGCTATCAATCACATTGCTTTTTAGAGCAGCCTCCAAAGCAATCTTGTAACGCTTCTCGTCGGCATCCCCAAGAACATCGAGAGGATTTCCCAGACTAGCATGTGGTGGAAACTGGTTTCTAAGGAGTTCTCTCAAATTCTGTTCTAAAAGGGGCAGGTTTAAACCAAGTTTTTCACAAGCATCTACCGCTAGTACTCCCGGACCGCCTCCGTTAGTTATTACAAGAACATTCTTGCCCTTAGGCAAGGGTTGATCCTGAAAGGCAAAGAGTAAGTCGAAAAATTCTTTTATCGTCTCTACTCTGACTATACCTGTCTTCTTACATGCTGCTGTGAAAGCCGCATCAGAACCTGCGAGTGAACCAGTGTGGGATGAAACTGCTCTAATCCCAACTTCAGTCGTCCCAGATTTTAAAGCTACCAGTGGCTTACTCCTAGTTACTTTACTTGCAGCTTCTATAAAATGTTCCCCGTTTTTAACACCCTCTATATAGATGCCAATGACTGTTGTGTTCTCGTCTTCAGCAAATGCTTCGAGAAAATCAGCAATACTCAGATCCGCCTCGTTTCCAACACTTACAAAGTTCGCAAGGCCCATGCCATTGAGACCTGCCCAGTTAAGTATGGCACTTCCAAGAGCACCGCTTTGCGACACTATTGAAATATTCCCAGGTATTGGACTCGTTGGCGCAAAGGAAGCATTCAAACCTGTTTTTGAATTTATCAATCCTAAACAGTTTGGGCCTTGTAAACGCATCCCATATTCTCTGCATTTTGATACTAATTGTTTTTCAAGCATTAATCCTTCTCTACCGATTTCAGAGAAGCCTGCAGATATTACAACAATGCCCTTAACACCTTTCCTTCCACATTCTTCCACGACTTCCAGAACAGTCTTAGCAGGTACAGCTATGATGGCTAAGTCAACATCTTCCTCGACCTCATTCACACTCTTATAACACTTATAGCCTAGTATCGTATCCGCATTCGGATTAATCGGATAAATACTTCCTTTAAAACCAGAGTTGATCAGGTTTCTCAGTATCCTATGGCCTACTTTCTTCTCTTCCCTACTTGCTCCTATTACGGCGACCGACTTGGGATTTAGGAAAGCTTCGAGCTTCATTTTTACCGTATCATCTAAGAGCTGTTCTAGCGGTCTAAGACTATGTTTATAAATTTGCACGCCAATGCCTTTACAAACTTGTCTGAGAAAAAACGCTTAAGAGATAGACAGTATGATGAAAAGAAGGTTAGTTTAGAAGAAGCCCTGAGCTATATAAAGACGGGTGATCACATATTCGTTGGCTCTGCATGCGGCGAACCTCAATATCTTGTTAATGGTCTTGTTGAGAAAGCGAAACATCTGTCTGATAATGAGATCCTACATGTGCATACACTCGGCGTTGCACCGTATGCTAAACCCCTATACTCAGGAAGATTTCGTCTGAATGCTTTTTTTGTGGGTATAAATACCCGCGAGGCTGTTGCAGAAGGTAGAGCTGACTACACTCCTGTCTTCCTATCTGACCTACCCAAGCTGATAAAGAAGGGCATGGTTCCTATAGACGTTGCTCTAATACAAGTGACTCCGCCTGATGAACATGGCTTTTGTAGCTTAGGTGTTTCGGTTGAAATAACAAAAACAGCCTCTAAAATGGCTAAGCTTGTGATAGCTCAAGTAAATCGCTTTATGCCACGTGTACTGGGAGACAGCTTCATACATGTTAATGAAATCGACCTTATCGTTGAACACGATGAGCCCATACTTGAGGCTCCGCCTCCTCCTAGAGATATTGTCTCGGACAGGATAGCTAAATATGTCTCTGAGTTGGTTGAAGACGAGTCGACGCTCCAAATAGGTATAGGGAGCATACCCGATGCTGTTCTAGGCACGCTCAACGATAAGAAAGAACTTGGGATTCATACAGAGCTTCTTACCGAAAGCGTAGTAGACCTCGTTGAGGCAGGAGTAATAACTTGTTCGAAAAAGACACTCCATCCTGGAAAGATAATCGCTTCCTTTGCAATGGGAACTCGTCGTCTCTATGACTTCATAAATAATAACCCAATGGTCGAGTTCTATGAGTCAGACTATGTTAACAACCCCTTTATCATATCTCAAAACCGGAAGATGGTTGCGATAAACCAAGCTCTTGAAGTAGATTTAACGGGACAGGTCTGTTCCGACTCTTTAGGCTATGTTTTCTATAGCGGTCTAGGTGGCCAGGCTGATTTTATGAGAGGGGCAAAGATGTCAGAGGGCGGCAAGGCAATAACGGTTTTACCATCAACAGCCAAAGAAGGAACCATATCTCGAATAAGACCTATCTTAAGTGAAGGAGCTGGTATCGTGCTTACTAGAGGAGATGTTCAATATGTGGTTACTGAATATGGAATTGCTAGGCTCGAAGGAAAGACGATAAGGGAAAGGGCTCTAGAGTTGATAAGTATTGCGCATCCCAAGTTTAGGAATGAACTCTTAGATTGGGCTAAGTCTCACAAGTATGTGCCTGAAGAAATATTGCCATTTCCGGCGATTGAGTATCCTGAAGAGTTGAAACGCTACGTAACTTTGAAAGATGGGACACAAATACTCCTTAGGCCGATAAAGCCTTCAGATGCGACGATGAAACAACACCTTTTCTACGCATTATCCAAAGAGAGCGTTATTAAAAGATACCTGGGACCATTAAAATCTTTACCGTGGGACAGAATTTGGCCATATGTTATAATAGACTATAGAAATGAGATGGTTATTATAGCAGTTACAATTGAAGAAGGGTTAGAAACCATGGTTGGAATAGGAAGCTACTCTAAAATACCAAATACTGATTCGGCGGAGCTCGCCTTAGTCATTAGAGATGATTGGCAGGGCAAGGGGATTGGAACAGAAATGCTCAAATATCTGATTGAGCTAGCTAAGAAAAATAACTTCAAATCGCTTAAAGCATGGGTTCTTGTTGAGAACACTGTGATGATGCATCTCTTCAAGAAATGTGGTTATAAGATGAAATATCGATTAGAAAATGGCGTGTATGAAGTTGTTTTAGATCTCAATCAACCTATAGAAGAATAATATTCAGTCTTCTAATAGTCCTAATTCTAATGCTATCTTCTTCGCCCTATCCTCTCCTACCAATTGCTTTAAATCTTCTAAGGATCTCTCATTCCAGGAATCGATTATTTTCGTTACGAGTTCTCTCACCCCTGGGTTAAGGTCCCTTGTAACTACATCAATGCGCTTCCTCCTATTTAGAATATCATCCGGCTTGTAGACAACTCCCAAATCTGTATTAATCACACCCATTGACGAATATAAGCTTTAAAATCAAAGTTGTATTACCGGCGTATCTCCAAAGAAACCGAGCTTAATTTTCTCACCGGGCTCGGCTGGTGCAAAAATTACCCTGACGCTCAAAGTCCTATTCTTTAAAGAAGCTATTTCAAAAAGGTCTCTAAAGATTCCTCTTAGAATACTACTCGGAGTATCATCTGGGATCACAACCATGTCTACTCCAGCGACGCATGCTGCTGTCAAGTGAACAAGGTCTCTTAACCTAATCTCATCAGAAGCGATTCTTTCCTTTAAGACATTGTCTTCCGCAGCTGGAAGCATAACTTCGTTGTAACCAGTGGCGATTACTCTAGAGGCTTGAATAGCGTTTTCTATCAGATCATTCACTTCTCTTATTGTGCTGAACGTACCGGGAAGTGGTATTCTAACGCCTGAGGCGAATTCTATGATTTCCGCAACGCTCTCTTCCATCCATGGGGAAAGGGAAGCGTCTATCCCATAGTATTTTATACCAAGGCTTTCCGATAGCTTTAAACCAACCTTCTCCGTAGACGCATAGACTTCAGCCAGAATGTCTTGAAACTGGCTTAGAAGCTTCTTTCTGAGAAGGCTTGGATATAAAAGGGACAATGCTAAGCCGTCTTCTCCATAAATATTACATGCAGAAGGAAAATAAGGTGTTAGGATAGTGCTACCGATATTGACAGATATTCTGCTTCCGTTAGATGGCTCTTCTTCGCATATTCTTCTTAGAATATTCTCTATTCTCTCGAAACTTTTCATACTCCTCATGTTTATAGAGATGAAAACCCCGTTTCTGGTAACGTCAATTGCTTCTTCGAGAGTTGGATGCGTATCTTCAACGCATCCTATCGAAAAATAGTTTACAGCATCAAGATCAGCAAGTTGCGAAGCCTTTTTTGCAAGCGATTCTTGATTACCAACCGGCGGGAGAGCAATCCTTATACTCCAAACACTATCGGAAAGAAGCATCGATTCTATATTTGCTGAGAGCATTATACCAAGGCTTGTCGCGTGTTCTCTAATATCTTGCTTATCTCCGGAAACGAAAAGCGTAACAGATCTTATTTTCATTACAATAAAACATCACAATATGATTTTTAAAACTTTTTATGTAAATGTAATTAATCACCTGGAGATTTCAATCTCCTTCAAAACGTCGAACAGCATCCTTGCTCTACTGTCTTCTTCAAAAT
>JANXDK010000007.1:0-8427 GCA_025059435.1 Thermoproteota archaeon | reverse complement strand
ACTGCATTCTTGAGGTCTAGTGGGTGGAGCATACCCTTAGCATATGCAGACTCTAATTCTTCATAAGAATAGAACTCAATGGGTCCTCCGTATTTCGAAGGCCTGTCGATTCTTAAGCTCTTAAATTTTCTGAAAATTATGTGTTTAGTCCAATCTAAAATAGGATTGTTTTCAACAACTTTCTCAGGGCAATATGCTGATAGAACTTTTTTAAATATTGTTTCCTTAGAGTCATGGACAAATATGCTTGATTCAGGCTTGCTTTTACTCATTTTTGAGCTTATCATAATGTCTATCTGCCTATCATCATCAAAACCTTCAGGTTCCTTAACGCCTTGCAGACCCATCAGCATGTGGTGACTTACTACAACTGGTTTCCAATACCCGAGCTTCGGTCCAACTTCCCTCGCAAGCATATTCGCCCTCCTCTGGTCTAAACCAAGCTGGCATATGTCTGCACCCAGCATGAATACATCGGTAACTTGCATCATAGGATAGAAGTATTGGGCGACCTCTTTCAACTCGCCCTTTTTCCTACCCATTATACTCAGTGCTCTCTCTGCACGCGACACTGTAGTTAATTTAGCGACTTGTATTACTGTCTTCCAATATTCGCTTGATTTAACTAGGTCACTGGCCCAAACTATCTCGACGTTGTTAAAATCCACACCGGCAGCTTTCCAAACTTCTATAAAGTATTCTCCGCAAATCCTTATTTTCTCCAGGTCTCCGCCGAGCTTCCTGTTTATCCACGCGAACCAATCTGCCAAGTAGAGCTTAAAGCGTATACCTGCTTTTACCAATGTCTCTAACAATAAGGGTCTGAAGATTCCGAATGCAATGTTTGAAAGTCCAGATGGTTCAAAACCGTCATAAGCTACTGGATGATCCTTGGTTTCAAGAAGGATTCTAAGCTCATCGACAGTTATTATCTCTTCGCCAACACTCTTTACTAATTCAAGCCTTTCCTCTAAATCCATTATTAGAATCTAAAAATGCCTCTGGCTTAAATCTTTAATCCATTGAATATCCTAAGCTTTACTCTTCAAGGACCCGTAGGCAGGATACCATTTTTGGAACCATGCTGTGAAGATGAAGGCGGGAATCAGTAAAAGATTACGTATAATTGCTAGAATATCGTCCATTCTTGGTAAAACTCTCCAGTTAAGGCTAAAACGGCTTGTGATAAATAAATCCAGCCCCAAACAGTTGTTATTATAGCATTAGTACGTAGGAAAACAGGATGGCTCCATAATGCTTGCGGATAATGCCACTTGGAATATTCTGCAGTCAAAGGAGATTCAGCCGCGAGAGTTCCAAGCCATATTCCCGCTGGAGCTATGTAACCCAGAGCGTCACTATAGGTTTTGAAAAAGTTGTTTCCTAAAAGCACCATGAGCCAGCTTGTTATGAAGTAAATTAGGGTGCCTGTTTCCATCCAAGTCGGTTTTTCAAAAAGGCGTCTATAGATCCAGATTATTATCCCCATGAATAATGAAAGCCCTAAGCTTAAGGTCTGGCTTAAGCTTGACGTAGCCAAATTTATAATCCAAGGCAGGAAAGATATTGTTAACCAGGCCATTCCCGGCAAGCGGATGGGCCCGTGCGGAGTAGGCTCTTTAACCAGGGACTCGGATTTGGCTTTCTCAGGTCTAGAGAATAAATTTCCGAGCTTAAGGAGTAGGCTGAAGTCGCCTTCAACTCTATACATGTTTTTCAAATACGCGGTTTGCCCACTCAATTCGCCACGTGAGATCTTAAGCCATACTTCCGAAGGCGTATAAATCGTTAAAGTGGGATTTGAAACTCTCCCCTCGTGAGCTGTACAATGCCCATTGCGGATGCGTAACACGTATTCACCAGGTTCGCTTCCGGTTACGTAGAACTGTATGTCTGCATTAAGATCGCCAGCTGCCGAGGGGTTAAAAACACGAGGCATTCCTAGAATGGCTTCCCTACAACTCTCAGGTGGCTTTTCTTCTGATATGTCTATCGAAATCGGTTGGGAAATGCTTTCCAGAGGCTCTTTTATTAGAGTCTTTTCTCCTCGAGAAATCTGGCTATTCCACCAGAGGTTTGCCATATTGGCATAAGCCTCTGGATCAGCAAGAGGCGTGTCCAGAATCTTCTGAGTCTCAGGAAGAATCCTCCCATGGGTGATTAGTTCGCTACCTGCTCTACGAGCTGCGTCTAAATACCAGCGGAGGCTTTCGGAAAGAACCTGTTGAGAGAGAAGCTCGCCGCCTGCGCACAGTATTGTAGCAACCAGTTCCATATCAGGATTATCCGTAAAGCGCTTAAAGGTCTCAACTAGGGCAGAAAAGTGATGAGGCTCCGGAAAACCACAGTTAGATATCAAAACTATTTTCTGAACTTTTGAACTATCAGAATACCGTGGAGGATGAATGAAATGCTCCCCCCTCTTCACTATGTGAGGGTCGACGTTTGGAATAAGGCGGTCCATAAAATTCTTCATTAAACCACTAACAGTAAAAACATAGAGAGGCGTTGCGTAAACAACAATATCGGCTTCCCGAATCTTCGGTAAAACTTTAACCATATCATCATTATGAATACAAACACCCGGAGTCCTAGTCCAACAGGTAAAGCAGCCTAGGCATGGGTTAATCCTGAGTTCTCTTAAATATATCGTTTCGACTTGAGCACCTGCATCTTTAGCCCCCTGTAGGAATGATTGTAGGATGCGATCGGTATTCCCTTTTTTACCACGAGGGCTTCCGTTGATAGCTAGAACTTTCATTCATCAATGCGATGTATCAACAATTCTTAAAGTTTTTCTGAAGTCTACAAATATCTGATGCTGTTTTTACATAGCCTATTCTCCAAGACTTAAAGATATAAATCGTGCTTTTAAAAATATTTGAGCATGCCTCTTACGAGCAGCGATTTGGAGAATTTTCTTAAAAAACTGGGAGTAGAATATAGAATGCTATTCCACGGTGAAACATATTCTGCCGAGAAGGCGAGTGAGGAATTGGGAATAAGTCTTGAAAATATTGCTAAGACGATTGTTTTCATAAACGAGAGTGGGAATCCGCTTTTAGTAATCATGCCTGGAGGCTACAAGGTAAATCAAGATAAGCTTGCTAAAATGCTGGGTTTCAAAAAGCTTAGGCTGGCTACTCAAGAAGAAGTTTTAAACCATACTGGTTACGAAGCTGGTGGAGTGCCTCCAGTAGGACACTTGAAGCAAATACCCTCCATAATCGATGAATCCTTACTTTCTAAGGATAGGGTTCATGCTGGCGGTGGTGCTGTAAACGCAACATTGGAAATATCGCCAAGAGACATAGTTAAAATCCTTAACGCTAAAGTAATGAGTGTCCCCCGTTCTTCAAAGAAACCTTAAGACAAATAGAATGGAATTTAAATTGTTTTGTCGAACAGTCCAGATAAATTTGTTTTTCCCGATACCAATATGCTTTCGAGTAATGCTAAAATGTATTGCAATTTTAAGCTTAAAAACCAGAATAGTTTCAGACAGATGGTAGCCTTGGATGTTTATGAGGCTGCGGTCAAACGTAGAACTATCCGCAAGTTCCTGCAAAAACCAATACCCATCGAAACTCTCATGAAGCTTTTGAATGCAGCTAGGCTTGCACCATCTGCTGGAAACCTACAGCCTTGCGAATACGTCCTCGTAACAGATAAAGCGCTTTTAGATAGCGTATTCTCAACACTAAAATGGGCAAGGTACATTGCTCCCGAAGGCACTCCAAAAGAGGGTGAGAGACCAGTCGCATATGTTGTTGTAATGGTTAATACGAGGAAAGCGAGAGAAGGCGGTGAAATAGATTGTGCAGCAGCGATCGAAAACATGATTCTAACAGCTTGGGAGGAGGGTATTGGATCGTGTTGGATTGCTTCGATTGATAAAGAAAGGCTTAGAGAAATACTTTCGATACCAGATTATTGCAAAATATGCTTTGTCGTAGCGCTTGGCTACAGGGCTGAAGAGCCTATTGTCGAAGATATGGAGGGTGATGATGTAAAGTACTGGAAAGATGAGAAGGGTGTTCTCCATGTCCCTAAGCGTAAGCTTAGCGATATCGTGTTTACAAATCGTTACGGCAATAAAATTACTGAACATTAGTAATTTTTAATCAGATCTTTATTGTTTTAAAATGATGACTAAAAGATTTATATGTTATGTTAAAAATAATTGAGTTGAAAAAGCCATGAGTAAAGAGAAGCCTCAGGAAGAATCATCTCCGCTGACCCTCCAAGTTAAAAATATAGGTTATTATGCTGGTCTTACATTTGGCTCAGGATATTCGTTAGTTTTCCTTGGAATAATCTTTATATTTGTGGAAATGGTTTTAAGAATGCTCCAAATGGGGGTTCTTAGCGATTATTTAAGTAATATGCCACTCTGGATAATTGTTACTCTGTTTTTCATTTTCATAGGGCTGTTCTTCGGGGTTGGTTTCGGCTCGACTATTAATGGAATTGCCAAATCAGCAAAAGAAGGATTATTAACTCTTGAGAAAATTTCCTCCTCTGTTTCAGCATTCTCATTAATGCTTCTTTTCCTATGGCTGGGTTCTACAGTTTCAGCATTCGTAAACAAGCAACCTCCATTCTCCCCTGTCTGCGGGGTTGCGGGTTCAGCATTGCTTCTAATCGGCTTAGGGAGATATCGTGAAAGAACATCAAGATTTGTTGGAGCAATAATAATACTCATATCCATAGTTTTAATATATTTCGTTTCCTATTGGAACATTTTATATAGACCGGTTAATGGACTGCTTTTCTCCGAGTTAACAATAGAAGTCTCGTCAATAATAATCTTAGGGTTGTGTGCAGTAATGTTCTCGCTTCCCATTGTACAAGAAGATTTGAAACAGGCTGTATTAGGATCAGTGCTATCTGTTGTAGGAATCGTCTTCTCAGCTGGCGTTATATACCTTAATTTCTCAGCCCTTTCAGCTTTTAGTATATTGACACCGATATCAAGAATACCTTATATAGGCAATTTACCGGGATGTTCCCTCCTCTTAAATAATATATTAGCATTTCATGAGGAAGCTTATTCCGCTTTACTGATTTTCACAGGATTTCTACTTTTGGGAATATCGGGGATAATTAGCATTGTAACAGCATGTCTGACACTCGTGATATCCGTAAGACAGCTTGCAGTAGGGCCCAAGGAAGCAGTATCACAAATACCTCCTCCACCTCCGCCACCTGCTTGATGCAACATTTAATTTTTATACCTCTATTTTGAAACATCTTAATTGAGAATTGAAGAATGAAGTATTTCGAGCATATGACATAAGGGGAGTATATGGAAAAGACATTGTTGAAGAGGATGCTAGGCTAATAGGACTAGCGTTTGCCACCCACTTAGGAGGCGAGGGCAAAACAATTGCAGTCGGGTGGGACGTTAGGAGAAGCAGTAATAGTCTTGCTACTGCACTCATAGAAGGCATTACTTCAGCGGGTGCGAACGTACTTAAAATAGGATTGGTGCCAACCCCACTAGTATACTTTGCTGTTGCACATCGCATGCTTGATGGAGGAGTTGTCGTGACTGCAAGCCATAATCCTCCCGAGTGGAATGGGTTTAAACTCTGTAGGGAGAGAGCCAGACTCTGTGGTATTGGCTCTGGCTTAGAGAAAGTCAAGAAGATAATAGATGAAAAATCTTGGAAAACAACTTCTAAAGGTGTTGTGAAGAATATTGGCGATGAAATACTTAGAGAATACGAGGAATACCTGCTTAAAATATTCGGAGATAGATTAAGCGGGATCAGGATATTGATAGATCCTGGGAATGGTTCCTGTTCCAAAATAAGTACTAAGATACTACAGAAATTCGGTCTTGTAGTAGATTCCATAAATGACTGTCCCGATGGAAACTTTCCATCTAGGTCACCGGAGCCGACAGAAGAATCACTCACTGTTCTGAGAGAAATGGTCAAGGAGAATGGTTATGATCTGGGAGTCGGTTATGATGGGGATTGCGATAGGGCTCTTTTCGTAGACGATGAAGGTAATGTAATACGGGGAGATGTAATGCTTGCTCTCTTCATTAAACACTTCTTGAAGAATAGGCCTGGCGAGAAGATTGTCTATGAAGTAAGCTGTTCAAAGCTCGTTGACGAGGTTTGTAAGGAGAACGGCGTTATTCCAATCATGAGCAGGGTTGGACATACTTTCATACTTGAAAAAATGCTTTCAGAAAAAGCCAGATTTGGCGGAGAAATATCCAGTCACCTCTACTTCGGGGAAATATATGGCTTAGACGATGCTATTTTTGCAACATTACAGGTGGCAGAGCTATTGACCTTAACTCGTAGAAGACTCTCACAATTAGTTGAAGAGTTGCCTAAATATGAGTCTTTCAAAAAAAACTATGATGTTCCTGACGAGATCAAGTTTCAAGTAATTAATGACTTGACATCTTTCTTTAAGGAAGCTGGACATAAAATTATAACTCTTGATGGTGTTAGGGTTGAGCTGGAAGAAGGCTGGTTTATACTAAGGGCTTCAAACACGCTTCCGCAGGTAAAGCTTACTGCAGAGGCCAAAAGTAGAGAAAGTCTAGATAAAATAGTTTACTATGCAGAGAAAAAGTTTAAAGAGACGCTTGTAAAGTATGTGTCAAAACTATGAAACTATTTATTGACTATTTTTAGTAAATAGATAACATAGTTCTTGATTCCAGTTAAAAATACGAAAAACTAATTCTTTGAAAGCTTAAAAGTACGAATGAAATCATTAAAGCTTTTATCTTCTCAAAAAACACCTATTTAGAATACTGAAGCTTGGTATACATAACCCCATTCGATCCTTGGCGTAGTAGGATGTGTACATGCCCAGAAAAATATAGTTTCTCCCCATATACTGGTTGTGGACACAAGTGTACTTACTGTTACATAACATCATATATTCCTAGGGCATTCCAACCTAGGGTTAAAGGTTTCACTATTACACAGCTTGAAAGAGAATTAAAGAGTCTTGATAAAAGTAAACCGATATCAATAGCAAATAGCTCTGATCCATACACTCCGGGAGAGGTACAAAACCTTTTGATGAGAGAAGTTTTACCCGTGTTTATTAGAAATGGTTTCAGGCTTCTTATAGTTACAAAATCGGACATTGTAGTACGGGATATAGACATTCTATCCAAGGGCAAGGTTTGTGTAAGCATAACTATAACTACGTTAGAAGAAAAAACTGCCAAAAGGCTTGAGCCAAATGCTCCTTCCCCATTAAGGAGATTAAAAGCTCTAAAGTCTCTTAGCAATGCCGGAATACCAACTTTAGTAAGACTTGACCCTATTGTTCCAGGGATTAATGACGATGTTAATTCCATTCGCACCATTCTTAAATCCGCTCAGGAGGCTGGTGTAAGACAGGTCACAACATCAACTTACAAGGCTAGGCCTGACAGTCTTTCCAGGATTATGCTAGCATTCCCAGAATTACAAGAGGAAATAAAGACACTATATTCAAAGGGCGAGCGTATAGGAAGGTCCATATACCTCCCCAGAGGGCTGAGAAGAGATATTATTTCAAAAGTAAGGGAAGTGGCTCAAGAATTCTCAATGGATTTTGCAACATGTAGAGAAGGATTCTCAGAACTTCATACTGCTGATACTTGCGATGGTTCCCATACTTTAGCTTTTTAAAACCCATTGTATGAATTCTTCAGTAGATTTAAACTCTCTGGAAAGTTCTTTCGAGAAAACAAAGTATATTCTAATGTTTGAATACCCCTGCTTCTCCCAATAAGCTAACCACTCTTCAATAGCAGTTCTGACGTCTTTAGAACCTACTTCTCCCTTAAGACCTGAAGTGTAAAATCTTCCAGCTGGATCAAGTATTGTAAGTTTTCCATTTTTCACTGGTATTGCAACAGCCGTATGTCCAACATTATCGCTAACCCATTGTATGACCCATACGCCGTATTTCTCATTAGAATAGCTCAGTATCATGCTTGCTAAGAGTATCGCCTGATCTTCGCAATCACCACGCTTCTGCTTTATTGTCTCATTTGGAAATCTGTAACATTCGTCTCTCCAATAAATTTCACCGCCAGCGTCCGGCAGCACTGGTGAAGGAGAATCATAGCTATACATAATGTTGTTAATAACCCAATTGTAAAGCCTTTCCAAATCCATCCAGAATTCACTCCAATCTGAAGTATTACTCCATCCTTTAGTCGTCTCTAATACTATTTTCTTAACTTCAATATCGTTAGGAGTTATGAAGATTTTCCTATCTTCGCCAAAACCTTGCCTAATGTTTACATTACTCTTTAGAGAAATATACCAGGATTCGATATTCTCTTTTTCTTTGACTATGGAAGAATATTTTGAGTCAAGGCTTCCATATTCGGAGTATAGCTTTTCATACTCATACTTTAGGTACGTATAATTCTTATTCAGTCTTCTATAA
>JANXDK010000079.1 GCA_025059435.1 Thermoproteota archaeon | reverse complement strand
CACAAATCACCGTACAAAACATCGTAGCATCAGCAACACTACCAGGAAAAATAGACCTCGAACACGCAGTCACAGGACTAGAAAGAACAATGTATGAACCTGAGCAATTTCCCGGTCTAATATATAGGATGCATGATCCGGATGTTGTTATATTGTTATTTGCTTCTGGGAAACTTGTTTGCACCGGCGCTGTTAACGAGAAGATGGTTTACGACGCTGTGGAGAAACTAATGGCTGAGCTAATCTAGAAAGGTCTTCTAGTCCTCATTGCCTAGCTGTTTTCCAGAGTAATACTGTTCTGTCTGAACATCTTCTTCCAAGTCGTGGATGAGCCGAAGTAGTATTAAGCCTAAGGGGGTCAACTCATATACTTTAATCCTTCCGTATGTTGCTTGCTCGCGAACGAAGCCATACTTGTTCAGAATCTGGATTTGACGATCTATAGTTTTCCAGTCAAGACCAAGCTCGTTCGCCAGCTGAGCCCTATCTTTCGGCGATGATAAGCTTCTCAACAAGTTTAGCCTCGTACCCCTCCCTTCATACTCATGAATAATTCGAAAACCTGCTCGTCGAAGCCAAGCCTTCTCCACGCTGATTTCACACGCCTATGCCACACTAGCAGAATGCTCAGTGACAGCCAGCTGACAGCAGTAAGTATAGGTGAACTCTCTCGAAGAGCTCTTAGGGCGGAATTAACTGACGATGAGACACCGGAGGTGATTACACCATAGATAGTATTATCTTATATATCTTATATAAAGAGTACTTGAAGTCCGAGTAGGAATGTGGAGCAGTCCTTTTGGCGTGTAAACCTTGTTGTTAAGGCTCTGCTAGTGCATGTACTCAAGCCGCCAGCTTGGTAAGGTGCTAGCTTTTTCAGAGTTCTCCTATATTGCAGAAGAACAGGTAGAGGTTATAAACCGCCGCCACCAAGAGGCCTTGCCGCCAGAGGAAAATCAGGCAGAATAAGCCGTAAACCATGTTGAATATTGGGCCTCCAATTCTTATGTTCTGCTCTTCATTCTTATCGATTCTCCTTCCCCAGTATCTTGTTCTCATGATGCTTATTGAGAAAAGAGGACCATATGATTTAGCCTCACCTCCGAGCTCTATTTTCGCCCTGTACCCGTAATGCTTAGCAACCAAGAAATGCCCCATCTCGTGTAGAATCATTGCGTGAAGCAATACCGTTAGAAAACAAAGAACCAATTCAACGTTTGACATGGCCAAGGCATAAAGGATAGAGGGTGGAATTAGAATCAAGATAAAAGCTACCCAATCCTTCAGTGTTAGTAGGGATCTTTTGGCGGGAAGCTGGATTTCACGCATCCAGATTTCTCCGGTTTGCGTCTCAACTGGGGTGGTCTCGACTCTTGACTCTCGGCGTATCTCTTCAGCCATAGTTTTATAGGCTTGCCAAGACCGTTCAGAAATAAACTGGCAGGAGTGGCTCTCGGGTAATCTATGTTTTGAGCAAAACATTTTTCCGCAGTATTTGCACTTAAAGGGAAGAGGCTCCTGGGCCCCACAGAGCTCACATGACAATACTTGGGTTTAAAAATTGCTACCGATAATTAAAGTTTTATAATAGACGAATTAAGATTTTTTACCGGTTCATCTATAATTCCAGCAAGAATCTATTTTTTACTTATATTAAAAAGATTCCTGTTTAAGCTTAAGTTTTTATATTGACAAACTGTTTTTTAGGTGAGTCGCATGAGGAGGGTTTCCTGGCATAGGATTAGGAGGGCGATAGTCTTGGGTGCTATATGGGGTTTCATCAGTTCATGTGCAGTTTTCCCTGATTATTACTTCATTAGTCGTATAAATCATCTCGAAGAATTCATAAACTCCCTCAGAGAACGATTTCCCTCCATTCAATATGTTAGAGACCTCCAGTCTCCCGAGTTTTCTATCCTATATCTTATCTCGCTGATCGTTTTCCTTCCAGCAGTCCCATTCCCATTCTTCGGTCTAGCAGGCGTTTTCCTATCAATACTGACAGGAGCAGCCATCAGGGTGATCATAGAACTACTCCTAGAGATGAGGAAGAGTAGACACGGAGACGTTGCTGAATAAGAACCATTTCTCTGGAATTCTTGACTCTCTTTGTATCGCACTGGCCTTGTCAACATCCATAAGAATAAAGCCCGCAATGTTGATCAGTAGAAAATAATCGTAAACAACTCCTTAAACAGAGTAACCAATTCAACTTACTGATATTTGCCAGATGTTATTTAAGCATCTACGCTGGTTTTGCTACTTTCTTTCTCCATCTTATCTTCAGTAAAGCTTAAAAAGAAAAAAGTGTATTACCAGGTTGTCAGTATATGGATGAGTTACGTTATATTGTTGATGAAAAGGGGGAGAAGAAAGAGGTTGTGATACCGGTTGAAGAGTATGAGGAGCTTCTCGAAGACCTACACGACCTTGCTGTAGTGGCTGAGCGTAAGGGTGAGCCGACAGTCCCTCTTGAGGAAATCATAGAGAAGCTGAAGAGGAATGGAATACTACAATGTTCTACTTAAAAAGTCTGTCGACAAAGACCTGAAGAGAATAGACCCGGCCCAGATTCCAAGGATAGTCGAAGCCATAAAG
>JANXDK010000078.1 GCA_025059435.1 Thermoproteota archaeon | reverse complement strand
AGAAGGAAAATCATTAAGGCAACTTCGTCGTATTTTATCTTAATTTTGTCAATCCTTACTATTGATCATTTTGTTTCCAAAAGGGAAGCTTTAGAGGAATAAATAATTAGTAGAAATTATATTCAAACAAAGAGCGCCGGCGGGAAGACTCGAACTTCCGACCAACGGGTTAACAGCCCGCTGCTATAGGCTGTTTAAACTACCTGCTGAGCTACGCCGGCGACCGTTTTAATTTGTGATAGAGGGGGGATTAAATATTTTTCTATCAAACTTCGATTAAATGGGGCTGATCAACCCCATTTAATATGTGTTTTTCATAAGGGATTATTCACAACGCTTTTGAACCGGATTCAGCAGTACTGATTAAACAAAATTTAATACTTAATTTTCATTTCACGTTTAAAGCAGGAAAACCGATGGCTTTACCGTTAATATCGAGGAGAAGTGTTCCAAATGATTAAAGTTGACTATAGTAAATGCGTCTTGGAAATAAGGCCTTTTTCCGGAGAGGAATTATGGAAGGTTTATCACCTTATTGATAAGGGTGACCGGGCTTCTGCAGAAACAACTAGGATTATTAAAGTTGGCGAGGATGAGAAAAGTAGGCGCAAGGTTTTCATGAAAATAATTGTTGAGAATATTGAATTCGATATTTCCTCGGAAATTATTCGTCTTAAAGGGAGGGTTTTAGAATGCCCTGAGGATGTTGAGGGTGTTAAAGGCCATTATCATACCTTATCGATAGGGATTGGCGATAGGCTGATCCTTGAGAAACAGGAGATTTCTCCAATTCATGAGAAGATTTTGAATCAGGATGTTAACACTAGGAAATTAGTGATTGTGGCAGTTGAACTTGGAGTTGCTACTATTGCTATTGTAAAGGACTATGGGGTTGTTGAAAGCACTATGGTAGAACAGGACATTGTTGGTAAAAACTTTCCTGAAAGACGTGAAGCTTCAATGAGAAGCTTCTTCCGAGAGGTTCTAAAGGTCCTGGAAGACTTTTGGGTTAAGGAAAAACCTAGGATAATTCTAATAGGACCCAGTATAATAAGAGACTATTTCTTAAGTTTTCTTGAGGAGGAACGCAAGGATATTCGTAATTCTGTGGTTGGATGCTTTCATGCTTTTGGGGGAACAATTTCTGCAGTCAACGATTTTCTTAGAAGTGGCGAGATGAAAGTTGTGGCAAAGGAGTTAAAGATTATTGACGAAATAGAGGTTGTGGAATATCTTTTCAAGAGCATTGCTGAAGAGAAGGCTGTATATGGTGTGGAAGAGACTTGGAGGGCTATCGAGAAAGGAGCTGTTGATCACTTGATAATACACGTTAAACTAGCATCTAGATCACGCGACTTGTTGAATAAGTTGGCGGAGATGATGCGACTTGTAGAAGCTTATGGCGGCAAAGTGACTATAGTTAGTGGTAGACACGAGTCTGCAGACAAGCTTAATAGCATCGGCGGCATCGGTGCCCTCCTAAGATACAGGTTTTACTGAATTATTCTCTATTAACTCGTTCATTAATAACCTCTTCATTTACATGATTCCTAATATATACTGTAACATTCTTACTCTTAGCAGCTTCTTTGGCAGTGTCTCTCACCATCATTGCAAGGACTTCTGCAAGCGGACAAAAAGGTGTTGTAGCCACGAATTCTACGACGACCTTATCCCCCTCGCTTCTAACATCCTTTATCAAATTAAGCTCGCCCAGTGTTAACCCTATTTCAGGATCTACAATGTTTGAAACAGCCTTCCTTACTTCTGAAACAATATCACTCTCCATATTCGTATCTCATCCTCCTCTTTTCATACTCTTCTCTGGATGAATATATTCTTGCTGGTACTCCTACTACAACTACTTTAGGTGGAACATCTTCAGTAACTACAGATCCTGCTGCAACAACCGAACTCTCGCCAATTCTTACTCCGGCAACCAAAGTCGAATTCGCCCCTATTATACAACCGTTTCCTATTGCGACGGGACGGAGATTTCTGGAAACGGGATAACGGTCATTTGTCACACAAGCATAGGGTCCTATGAAAACATCGTCTCCAACGACAGTACCATGAGGAAGGTATACGCCGGATTGAATCCTAACGTTATTACCTATTTGAACACTTCCATCGAGCATCGTCCCCGTTCCTATTAGGCAATTTTCTCCGATTTTACTCCCCTCTCTTATTAAGACATTATGGCCAGTTACCAAATTACTTCCAATCGAAACCTCTTCGTATATTATGCTTCCAGACCTTATGAGGCACATTGGGCCTATTCGTGCTCCTTTTGACAACGAGTCCAAGAGGCTAATATCTTTTAGCATTATACTCCTGCTGTAAAGGCTTTTCTTAGAGGGGTATCCTACTATCGTATTAAGCCCAATGTAGGTTCTCTCACCTATCTCACTATTCCCCAAGACCACGTTGTTTCCTTCAAAACTTACAGTAGGGTGAATAATTGCCTTCTCCGAAATGTAATTACGAAACATCGTTCAGAATCTACTATACGTAAATAAAGGTTTTTTAACCACTTTTAAAATACCGCTAGCAATGCATCGTCTAGGGAAAAACAGGACCTTGTTATTCTTAATGTTAGCGGTAGTCTTAAGCATTAG
>JANXDK010000077.1 GCA_025059435.1 Thermoproteota archaeon | reverse complement strand
TTCCAGCTACGTCCCCAACATTATCCCCAACATTATCTGCAATAACCGCGGGGTTCCTCGGATCATCCTCTGGGATACCCAGCTCTACTTTCCCAACTAGGTCAGCGCTTATATCTGCTGTCTTAGTATATATGCCTCCACCTGCTTTAGCGAAAAGTGCCAATGCACTGGCTCCGAAGCTGAAGCCTAATGCGACGCTTGAAGAATCGACCTCGCTCCATCCGAGGATAAACTTGTAAACGTAGAATAGGAAGCTTATGCCTAAGAGTGCTAATCCCACTATGAAAAGGCCCATAACTGCTCCGCCGTAGAAGGCTATTGGAAATGCTTTTTTCAAACCCTGTTTAGCTGAATTGGCTGTCCTAACATTAGCTTCAACAGCTGCCATCATTCCAACATAAGAAGCAATTGTCGTACATGCAGATCCAAAAACATATGCAGCCGCAATACTTACTCCATATTCAATCCTCTTAGATGAAATCGTGTAGAGAACACCCAAGAGAGAAGCCATTATTACTACAAAGACAGATAGTATTGAATTCTGTCTTTTGAGATAGGCTTTTGCACCTTCTTTTATGGCTTCAGCTATCTCCTTCATCTTCTCAGTTCCACTATCTTGCAACCTAACGTAATGGTAAAGGTAACTAGCTAGACCAACAGCAGCTAAACCAGCTACCGGTGCCATATTAAACCATTCCATAGCTGGTCACAAGCCCGGAGCAAAGTCCCGCCTTATAAATCTACGGTTATAAGGAATGATAGAATTGTAAACGTGAAAAACCTTCGTTTTTAGATTGCCATAGTAGGGACTGTCCTAACCCAGACTGTCATCGGCCCTGGTTCACGATTGCCCCAGGCAAAGTAGGGTATTGCAGTAAACTCAACTTGCCTAAGGCTATTCTTCTCAGAACAGTAATCATTATAATACAGTTTTTTCTCAGACCATCTTGAGTCTATAGCGTATCCTTTTCCTTTTATGATTACGATTCCGTCAAGTAAGTCAGGCTTATATTCAGTTATCAAGGTAGTTTCTTCAGGTATCGCTAAATCCCATACGTCAAAACCAGGATTATCGGCAGCTTCAAAACAGTATATTATTGGTCCTCTGCTGAGAGCAACCCTGCCCAGGTCCTCATAAACATTGGGATTACAAAAAAGCTTCCTGACAGGCATTGGAATAGATACCTTTATAGTATCCCCTTCTTCCCAGGTACCGTTTAACTCAATATATGTACTTGGTTTAATGTCCGTGTATACATCAACATCATTCACTGAAATCCTTACTCCGTCACTCCAGCCCGGTATTCTAAGCTTTACTGCAAGATCCTGTTTCCCATCCACGTGTAAAGTAATAGCAATATCTCCATTCCAAGGGTATTTGGTGCGTTGGACGATCTTAACGACCCTGTTTCTTAATTCTATTTCAGCCAGGTTCTCACAATAGAAGTTTATCCAAATTTCGTTTTCGTTTTTAGAAATAGCATAAAAATAACCTGGAAGGCTTGCCAATAGACGAGCAATATTTGGAGGACAGCATGCGCATTCAAACCATTCCTGCCTCCTGTGTTTACCGCGGTCTGCAAGAGGGTTAACGTAAAAGTATTCCCCGCCTTTTAACGATATCCCTGCAAGTATTGCATTGTATAAAGTGAGTTCCATAACGTCTACGAACATTGCTTCACCACTTGCCAGAAACATCCTCCAATTCCACATGAAGCCAGCTATAGCTGCGCAAGTCTCAGCATATGCTTGGACGTTTGGAAGCTCATAATCAAACCCAAAAGCCTCGCCATCATAGCGTGAGCCTAATCCTCCAGTAACATACATTTTGCGATTAACCATGTTATCCCAAAGCCTGTTTAAAGCACCCCAGAGTTCTAAATCTCCTGTCTCCATATACAAGTCTGTAGCTCCACAATTCAAATAAAGTGCTCTAACCGCATGACCAACTATTTCAGAGAGTTCGCGGAAAGGCTTATGATCTATGTGATACTGACTCCCCCCTATTATCCCCTTCCCCCGATTATCTATGAACCTCTTTGCAACATCAAGATAGGATTCGTTTCGAACCTCTCTGTAAAGCTCGATTAAAGCCATCTCCACTTCGGGATGACCTGGAACTCCCAAACGTCCCTCTGGACCAAAAGTTTTTACTATATGATCCGCGAATTTAGTTGCGATTTTTAGAAGCTTAGAGTTTCCAGTTGCTCTAAATAATGCTATTGCTGCCTGTATTAAGTGCCCAGCGCAGTATAGCTCATGCATATCACGAAGATTAGTCCAACGTTGGTTCTTGCGCTCTAGGCTAAAGAACGTGTTAACATACCCATCCTCGTCTTGGGCTAAAGCTATTTCACTAACAACTTTTTCTACTAAATCATAAAGGTCCCTATCGAATTTACTTGCTAAAAGAAAAGATGCCGCCTCAACCCACTTATATACATCTGAATCGTTGAAAACTAAACCTTTGAAATCACCTTCCGCCCTACCGGCTGCTCTCCTGAAATTGAAGAGTCGTCCAGTTTTTTCAAGAAATTCGTATTGTACGGGTATTGTAACAGCTCTGAGTCTCTCGAGACGGGGTAGCCAGAACATGTCTTGAAGCTTAACAGCCTCTATGG
>JANXDK010000076.1 GCA_025059435.1 Thermoproteota archaeon | reverse complement strand
ATAGTAAGATATGCGATAATCCTTATCTTGATTGCAATTGGGGGATGGTTATTGGGTTTTTCAAGAAGTTTCATTTCAGGTAGAATAAATCAACGCTTGCTTTACGATATGAGGAATAGAGTTTTCGACCACCTTGAGAAAATGGATGTTGCATACGTAAATGTAGAAAGAACTGGTAAAATAATTTCCCTTATAATCAGCGATATAGGTTCAATCGGAGAAGTAACTACCTCAGGCGCGATAGAAGTCATGATAAATTCTTTGACGCTAATCAGTTCTCTATATGTAATGCTTAATATGCACATAGGTCTTAGTCTGGCTATCGTTTCAATAGTACCTTTAATGTTAATTATATCTGGCTACTTGGCTAAGAAAACTAAGCAAGCTTACAGGCTTACGAGGGAGAAGCTTAGCGAATTAACTAGTAGCGTTGAACAAAGCGTTTCGGGTTCAAGGGTTTCCCAATCATTCGTCGAGAGGAAAAATATAGATTTTGAATCATTTGACAAACTTAGTTCAGAAACAATGAAAGCAAATATCAAAGCTAGAATTGCTTTTGCAATGGTACAGCCTTCACTCGATACGATTAGAGCGATTTCTTATGTAATACTGATTCTTTATGGCGGCAACTTGGTTACCTATGGTGAAATGAGTATTGGAGCATTAATCGCGTTCTTCGGTTATACTGAAATGTTCTATAGGCCAATAATTACCTTAACGACTTTTTACAGTACTCTACAAGCAGCGTTAGCAGCAGCGGAAAGAGTATACCTTTTCATGCAGGTGAAGCCTGTTGTTGGAGAGCCCGTTGAAGCAAAATGGATAGAGATAAAATCGGGTAGAATCGAGTTGAGGAATATATTTTTTGATTACGACAACAACCCTGTTTTTCAGGGTTTAAATTTCAAGGTTGAGCCTGGCGAGATAGTTGCAATAGTTGGTCCTACTGGTGCTGGAAAGACAACATTGACCAATCTAATAATGAGGCTTTATGATCCGAAAGCTGGTGAAGTGTTAATAGACGGGCATAACGTTAAGGAATTCAGTTTCAAATCGATTAGGAAACAGATGGCACTAGTACCCCAGGAGCCTGTGCTTTTCAACGAAACCGTTTTAGAAAACATAAGGCTGGGTAATCCCGATGCATCGGATGAAGAGGTCAAGAAGGTTGTTTCAGAATTGGGCTTAGACGAACTGATAAACAGACTTCCGCAGAAATACGATACTGTAATATCCATCGGAGGTGGAAATCTCTCAGTCGGACAGAGACAATTAATAAGTTTCGCCAGAGCTATGTTGAAGAACCCGAAGATACTTATATTGGATGAAGCAACCAGCAGCCTAGACTCTTACACCGAATCCCTCCTGCAGGAGGCGATGATTAGACTTATTAAGGGGAGAACATGCATAATTGTCGCTCATAGGCTTTCAACGGTCAAGCTTGCCAATAGAATAGTTTTCTTGGAAAACGGTAGAATAATCGAAGAAGGTACTCATGACGAGCTTCTCTCAAAGAAAGGTGCGTACGCTAAGCTTTATGAACTTCAGTTTGGTATTGCTCCGGAAATCGTAAGTAAAACAAGCGTCAATTAGATTAGATAAAGCAAAATTTAAATACACATATTATATGACATATCGAATTGCCTAATGAAGCTGCAGCTCCTCCGCTGCTTATTCAGGGACTTACAGTCAAGTATGGGTCTTTCATAGCGGTTGACAACATTTCATTCATGGTCAATTCCGGAGAGATATACGGCTTATTAGGGCCCAACGGTGCAGGTAAAACAAGTACTCTAAAGACAATCATAGGCCTAGTACAACCTGCTTCAGGGAGGATCGAGGTCTTCGGCAAGCCTATTTCTGATGAAGTCGCCGTGAAGAGCATGATAGGGTATGTTCCTGAAGAAATAATTCTAATGGATTCTCTAACCCCAAGGGAGTTTCTGGAGTTCGTTGCTTCCATAAGGCGTCTGGATGCGAACACTGTGAATACGAGGCTTGAGAAACTTGTTTCAGCATTCCGACTCGGAGAATACTTCGACACACCTATAGCAGCGTTATCCAAGGGTAACAAGCAAAAGGTTGCAATAGTTGCTGCCTTACTGCATGAACCACAACTCCTTATTCTCGACGAGCCCCTAATTGGTTTAGATGCTTTCTCATCTAAAATACTCAAGGAATTAATAGTATTCCATGCAAAGAAAGGAGGTGCAGTAATATTTTCAACGCATATTATGGAAGTCGCTGAGAGGCTTTGCACCAGAGTTGGAATAATACACAGGGGGAGGATGGTTGGCGAAGGCACTGTAGAAGGACTTCGTAAAATAGTTAAGAATGCAGGAAGTTCTTTGGAGGAGATATTCCTGAAGGTGACTGAGCAGGAAAGCGGTGTGCAAGAGATAATTAAGGCTCTGGAGGCATAGTTTTTGACAAACCTATCTGAACTATGGAAAATATCTAAAACGGTCTACAGAGAGATATTTTTCCAAGCAAACGTTTCATTTCGCACTGCGGGAATGCTGCCTCAATCGCAAGAAGATGTTAAAAAGAACATTGAAAACATCATTAAGAGTATTAAGTTCAGTGGGAACTTAAGCAAAGGCACGATGGTTTTCTTGATATTATTTTTAGTGGGCATTACTTTTTCTTCAAATGCTCTTTCACAATTGGAT
>JANXDK010000075.1 GCA_025059435.1 Thermoproteota archaeon | reverse complement strand
TCTATAAAGAATTAGATGGCCTTACACCTCTCGAGAAAGCTTATTCAAACAATGTTAAAAAGCTAAAAGAAAACGGTTCCCAAGGGCTTATGGATATAATATCCCCCGGGACACCTCCGAGTAGCGATGTCTCTCATCTCATCATGTTCGGATACGACATCGAGAACGAGTATTTTGGGAGGGGGCCGATAGAAGCAATTGGTGAAGGTGTTGAACTTAAAGAGGGAGAAGTAGCATTCAGAGGCAATCTCGCGACAGTGAGGATTGAAAACAACTATCCTATCGTAGTAGATAGGAGAGCTGGGAGAATAAGCAGTGAGCAAACCAGAGAACTAATAGAATATTTAAACAATGAGATAAAGTGTTCAGGGGGCTACAGGGTTGTTTTCAAACCGTTGTCTGAACACAGGTTTGTCATGATAATTTCTGGAGAAGGTTTGTCTCATGAGATTACTGACAATGATCCTCATGCTGAAGGAAAACCAATACTCCTATGTCAACCTATAGATGAAGCTAAAGACAAGAAGGGGGCTGAAAGACTAGCAAGCATAGTTAACGAGATAACTATTCAAGCGATTGAAAAACTAGGCAAACACGAGTTAAATAAGAAAAGAGCTGAAAAAGGGTTACCGCAGGCTAATGCTATTTTAGTCAGAAGCGCTGGGACTATGAGGAAAATGAAGAGTTTTCGAGAAAAATGGGATCTTAAGGCAGCCTGCGTTGCAGCCGGACTTCTCTATAAGGGTGTTGCCAAAGCCGTTGGAATGGATGTCTACAACGTTGAAGGTGCTAATGGGCTACTCAACACTAACATTCAGGGAAAAACCTCTAAAGCCATTGAGCTTTTAGAATCATATGATTTCGTATATCTTCATTTCAAGGGTACAGACGTTGCAAGTCACAGTAAGAACCCGATTTCAAAATACGAGTTTATTAAGCGCTTCTATGAAAGCTTAAAGCTTATTGATGATGATGTTTTAAACACTACAACTATAGTAATTACAGGCGACCATACGACGCCTTGTGACAGGGGCATGCACACTGGAGAACCCGTTCCCATATTGATTGCTTCGAAGGGTTTGAGAAGTGATACGACTAAAGTATTTTCTGAAAGAGAGGCTGCTTACGGCGGACTTGGCAGGATTAGAGGAAGGGATGTTATGCCCATTTTACTAGATTCGATAGAAAGAAACGTTGAATACGGTACTAGACCCTCGCCGAGGAGAATAAACTATATGCCCAAAGAATTAACATATTTAAGATTAAATATTTAACCAGTATCTAAGGACTTTTTTAAACCAAAAATACGAAAAATAATTTTTTGAACCTGTAGTTATAATAAATCATTACAAAAGATTATTATTTAGAATTATTATCTGCTAAGACATAGGAAGAAATATGGCGAAATACCTAAGGAGACAAATTGAGAATCCTATTCTAGTGCCTATTAGAGAACACGCTTGGGAAGCATTCGCAGTCTTCAATCCCTGTGTAATAAGAAAGAACAGTACTTATTACATGCTTTATAGGGCAGTGTCTTCTTCCGACCTCTTAAGGAAACAAGGGTCTAGTTTTAGCTCCATAGGAATAGCTAAAAGTAAAGACGGCATACATTTTACAGATAGGAGGAGGTTTATAGCACCGGAAGAATGGTGGGAGAGGTTTGGCTGCGAAGATCCTCGAGTGACTTTCATCGATAATAAATACTATATTTTATATACTGCGATATCTACACTACCTCCTACTCCAGATGGTATAAAAGTCGGACTTGCAATAAGCAGAGACTTAGAGAGGATAGATGAAAAACACTTAGTAACCCCTTTCAACGCAAAGGCTGCAGCAATTTTTCCTGAAAGGATAAAAGGTAAGCTGACAATGATACTAACCGTTAATACCGATAGGCCTCCTGCCTACATAGGCATTGCCCAACTTGGAGACGATTGTTCAACCTGGTACGGTGAATTTGAAAGATGGTATAGAGAATTGAAAGAACACGTTTTAACACCGGATCCCAGGAGGACGACTATGGATCATATTGAAGTAGGTGCACCTCCAATCAGGATTGAAGAAGGATGGTTGCTAGTATACTCCTATATCCAGAATTATTTCTCCCCTAATCCAGAAGAGAGAGTTTTCGGAGTTGAAGCCCTAATACTCGACCCGGATGATCCGAGGAAAGTAATTTCAAAGACGGAATATCCGTTTCTCGTAGCTGAAGAATACTACGAATATTGGGGACATGTTCCTAAAGTAGTATTTCCAACATCCATACTCCGAGAAAAAGACGAGATGAAACTCTACTATGGTGCTGCAGATACAGTATGCTGCTTAGCAACAATCGGAGTTAAAGAAATGGTTGAGATAATACGCTCTAGGACCGAACAGGTTTTTGAAAGATATTCTCAGAATCCGATAATAAGGCCTAATGAGAAGCATGATTGGGAGGCTTTTGCTACCTTTAACCCGGCTGCAATAGAGCTGGAGGGGAAGATATACATCTTATACAGGGCATTGTCCAGAGATAAAACTTCATCCATAGGACTTGCAATTACTGAAGACGGCTTTAGAATAGTTGAAAGGCTCGATAAGCCGATATATACACCGCGAGAGAGTTTTGAGATGAAGATAACCCCCGGTCACTCCGGCTGCGAAGACCCGCGTGTAGTTAGAATAGGAGACAAACTGTATATGTTCTACACTGCTTACGATAAC
>JANXDK010000074.1 GCA_025059435.1 Thermoproteota archaeon | reverse complement strand
ACATTATGAGAAGTCATAGGCTTGGAGAAAACTTTACTCCGGCTAAGGGTTCTATGAGGGATATTTGCATGTACGCAGGCCCTGTTACAAGGCCTTCTCAAACAGCATCCTCGTATATTGGACAGCTTTTTGAGAAGGTACCAGTCCACTGGTTTACGGCTACTTCAACACCTTGTATAAGCATTTACAAGCCTGTTTTCATGGAATCGGGCCTACCAAATTTAAAACTAACTCCGGAAAAACTTTACGACCCTGCTTCCATTTGGTGGATCCATGAGAAACTAAATAGGAGAATGATGGGTTCTTTTAAAGAATATTTTCCAAAAATACGTAAGCAAATAAAAGAAGTAGAGGCGTTTCTTCATCTTGAAGCGGAGAAAGCAAGATTCAGCTTTCTGAACGGGGAGGCTTCTATGGAAGACTTAAAGAGCCTTACTAACGAAGCCTTTGTAAAATCACTGGAGATTGAAAAAGTCTTAATTGATGAGGTTAAACTCAGGCCTTCAAATCCCCTTTTTGACCTGTACTGGAGAAAAGTAAATTCTGAGGCGAAGATGCAGTTAGGATAAAAAGCATCTCCAAATTTAGGTAGCGCTGTTCCAGTTTATGGACAGCCTGTCCTAAACTCTAGGATAATTAGGATGACGCTTTCATCTCAAACTGGTGAAAATAATGAAGAAAATGTTTACAGTAGTCTTGTCTTTAATTTTGATCCTCTCAATTCCTTTATTCGCTTTAACCATTAGTCTAAGCAGTAACAGTAGCAGGCTAAGAAGATTCTCATCGCATGGAGAACTGGAGAACTTCGTAAAAGTTAAGATTATTGAAAAATACCTGAATGATTATTGGCTTAAAAGCCCCTATGTGTCTTCTAGGTCTTTAGCAGAGGCTTATGTGATTGGTTCGTCTAATGAATACTCGACTACTAACATTCAGGTCTCTGGTGTTGATGAAGCTGATAGTGTTAAAACAGACGGCAGATACATCTACATGGTTTCTGGAGACGCCGTCCTAATAATTGAAGCCTACCCTCCGGAAAAGATGAAGAAGGTGTCTGAAATCAGGGTTGATGGGAATCCCATTGGCCTATTTATCAACGATGATAGGCTTGCTGTGTTGAAATACGGTTCTATCACTTCCAGCGATGAGTATTATCCTTGGTTAACGGTTTTAGAGGTATACGATATTTCAAATGTGAGCAACCCTGTTCTGAAGAGGCGTATGTCCATAGATGGTTTTTACCTGAGTTCAAGGATGATTGGGAACTATATCTACATCGTTGCAACTAGTCCTGTTATCAGGATCATTAACGAGGATTTGAAGGTTTCCATTCCTAAAATAATAGTTGGAAATAATACTGTAGAAATCCCACTGGATAAAATATTCTATTCAGATACTACTGAAGTCCCTGAGAGCTATACCACTATAGTTGCAATCGACCTCTATTCTGAGGAGGGTGTTGAATATAAGTCTATTTTAACAGGCTATGCTTCTTGCATGTATGTTTCTGTTGACAATATCTACATCGTCATGCCGAAGCGATTATGGATATGGGGTGATGAAGAATCGGCTGAAATACATAGGATTAGGATTAACGGTCTGAATATAAAGTGCGAAGCGAGTGGTGAGGTTCCCGGCAGGGTTTTAAACCAGTTCTCCATGGACGAGTACGAGGGCTATTTCAGAATAGCAACCACCACTGGACGCGTGACAAGGTTTCTAAACAAGGATATGAGTGCTAATCACGTTTACATCCTCGACTCTGAAACACTCAGGATAGTTGGGAGGCTTGAAGGGCTTGCTCCAGGCGAACAAATCTATTCAGCTAGATTCATGGGTTCAAGGTGTTATCTCGTTACATTCAAGAAGGTCGACCCGCTTTTCACAATAGACTTGAGTAATCCTGCTGAGCCAAGAGTTCTAGGCAAGCTTAAGATACCTGGTTACTCTGACTACCTCCATCCCTATGATGATAACTATCTCATAGGCGTGGGTAAAGAGACCGTTGAAGCGGAAGAAGGGGATTTCGCATGGTACCAAGGTTTGAAAATCTCATTGTTCGATGTTTCAAACGTTACTAGCCCAAGAGAAGTCGATAAGATGATCATAGGCGACAGAGGAACGGAATCGCCAGTCCTAAGAGATCACCATGCCTTCCTTTTCGACAGGAAAAGAAACCTTCTCGTAATACCCATATTGGAGGCTAGGATTTTTAGAGAAAAATACTCAGGAAAAATTCCGCCTTATGTCTATGGTGAGTACGTTTTCCAAGGAGCGTACGTTTTCAGCATATCTCCCGTAGAAGGCATAAGCCTAAGGGGTAGGATAACGCACCTTGAAAACACCGAGGAGCTGGAGAAGAGTGGTTATTATTTCAGCTCGAAGTACCAAGTAGTGAGAAGCCTTTACATCGGTAATGTATTGTACACTCTTTCCAGCGGGATGGTTAAGGCAAACAGCCTTACAGACCTCTCCGAGATATCTAGGGTTATACTAGGCTAATCATTTTTAATCTTCTTTTTTAAGTTTTGAAAAGCCTTCTATTTTTAGAACTAATTATCTCATCCTCAAGCTTCTCCGCAAACTCCCTGTTCATCGAGGCTCTGAAGCGCTTCAAAGTATTGTCATATGCGTCTATGATTTCTTCCTCCAGTGTCTCAGCGTATCTTGCCTCAGGGTCTATTTCGTCAAGCATCTGGATGAGAATCCTTCTCTCCTCCTCCGGCATTATTCTCTTATCGGTCATGGCAGCAGCCCTAGCGTAAATACCTTCGTCCAGAAGATTTCTCAGGGCTTTG
>JANXDK010000073.1 GCA_025059435.1 Thermoproteota archaeon | reverse complement strand
CGGCTTTTTCAACGTGTTTCTTACTTATCGCCAAACCGCTTAAAACCTGACTTAGGACTTCTTCAATACTTGCTCTACTGGGCCTAGTCCTCAATACTTTTTGAAGCCCTCTTTCTATTATGCCAGCAAGCCAGTAATCATACTCTTCCTCAAGAAACCTTATGTCCTTAACAGTATTTTCAGGATTTGGGTCGACGGGCCTTCCCTCAGCATCCAGGCTTCCTGAAGCATCAACGACGTGTATGAGAGCATCTGAAACGCTTATCTCTGATAAAAATTGGTTTCCAAGACCCCTGCCTTCATGAGCTCCTGGTACAATACCGGGTAGGTCTACCAATTCAACTGGTATGAACCTGAATCCATTAACACATTTGGAATTAACGGGGTTGTCTACGACGCCAAAGCTCTTGCAAACGCATTTCTTCTTTAAGTAACCAACCCCCTTGTTTGGGGTTAAAGTAGTAAAAGGATAATCTGCAATCTTAACGATATTCAAAGTTAAAGCAGAGTATAGGGTTGATTTACCAACATTGGGCTTCCCGGTCAGCCCCACTAGCCTCGTAACCATCTGGATAATTCAGACACGCCAAGATTTAAACAATATCCTAAAGGCATCCACATACTTGTTCTCCTCTGTCCATGACGCTATTCTCTCGTTTAAAATCTTAGGGTTTCAATAAACCTTATCTTGTCTGATAAGCAGCTTGCAATCTTTAAAAACCTTAATGGTATCATTTTTTATTTTTTTAGCATAAGTACCTTATAGCTTATATACGAGTGAATCCGAGCAAATAGCCTGGCAATGCGTTCGGCAGTACTGAGTAATATGAGGATACTCATAGCCGATCAGATTCATGAGGAAGGGATTCGCATACTCCAAAGTGCAGGGTTTAAAGTAGATAATATGGCTGGCATAAGCAGGGAAGAACTCCTCAAAATAATAGGAGATTACCACGTTCTAATAGTTAGAAGCAGAACGCTTGTGGATAAGGAGGTTTTAACAAAGGGTAAGAATTTGATTCTAATTAGCAGGGCTGGATCAGGGCTTGACAATATTGATGTTAAAGAAGCAGAGAGACTGGGCATAAAGGTTATTAATTGCCCGAATTACGTTGCTAAGTCCACGGCCGAGCTTACAATTGGACTTATACTCTGCCTCTTACGCAAGATCGTTTTCTGCGATGCCTGCATGAAATGCGGCGTCTGGAGTAAGAGCACTCACGAGGGTGAGATGCTCTGGGGTAAGAAGGTTGCTGTAATAGGTTGGGGAAGGGTTGGTAAGAAAGTCTCAAGGCTCCTGAAAGCATTCGGGTGTGAAGTCGTTGTTGTAGATCCTTTCGTAAATCCACATGAAGTAACCTCAAAAGGATTCCTATATGCGTCTCTTGAAGAAGCTCTTAAGACATGCGATATCTTCACAGTACACGTATCCCTTAACGATAATACTCGTGGGATGTTCGGGAAAAGGGAGTTCTCCCTTATGAAGCCTGGCTCCTACTTTGTAAATACCTCTCGAGGAGAGGTTGTGGATGAAGAAGCTTTAATAGAAGCCTTAAAGACGGGAAAACTTAAGGGTGTTGCACTTGACGTCTATAGTAGTGAGCCACCCAGGCTCCCGAAGATACCCGAGGGACTTAACGTCGTCTTCACTCCCCACATAGGTGCTCAGACGATTGAAGCACAGAGGGAGACTGCCAAAATGCTCTCCCGAAGAATTATAAGGATGCTTTCGCAACTCAATGGAATTAAGAGTGTAGGGAAATGAAGAGAGTCAAACTGTCAAAAGAGTCTAAAAGGCTCTTATTGGAGGCTATTGAAGAAGTACGTAGAAATGAGCTGGTAGAATGGAGGCGACAACCAGCTGTAATAAGGGTCGATAGGCCTACTGACATTGAGGCGGCTAGGAGGCTTGGTTACAAGGCCAAGCCGGGATTTATAATAGTGAGGTCCAGGGTAAGAAAGGGAGGGAGGAGGAAGCCCAGGCCCAGATCTGGTAGGAGGCCTAAGCACATGGGTGTCGTGCTTTTCAAACCCGGTAAAAGCAGGAAGGAGATTGCTGAGGAAAGAGCTGCCAAGAAATATCCTAACATGAAGATACTTGGCTCCTATTGGGTTGGTGAAGACGGTGTTTACAAGTGGTTTGAGGTGGTCATGGTAGACCCTAATCACCCTGCTGTATTCAAGGATCCTAGGTTTAGGTGGTTTAGGAATGAGTAATCAAGATGAGAAAAGAATCATAATTTTCGACACTACTCTGAGGGATGGTAATCAGGCTGTGGGAGTTAACTTTTCGCTCGAGGATAAAATCAAGATAGCCCTTAAGCTAGACGACTTTGGAGTAGATTATATCGAGGGAGGATGGCCAAATGAGACGAATCCCATAGACATCGCTTTCTTCCAGAGAATATTAAAGTATAGGCTTAGGGCCAGGGTCTCAACCTTCGGGAGAACGCGTAAGCCCATGGTAAAGGTTGAGGACGATACGGATTTGAAATACTTGGTTCAGCCTGAAATTCCCACTACCACTATCTTCGGAAAATCTTGGGTTCTGCATGTTAGGGATGTTTTGAACACAACGCTTGAGGAAAACCTTAACATGGTTTACGACAGTGTTAAGTATTTGAAGAACTCTGGAAAAGAAGTCGTTTTCGATGCGGAACATTTCTTCGACGGATACAAGGATAATCCTGATTATGCGATGGAGGTTTTAAGGAGCGCTGAAGAGGCAGGTGCTTCCTTCTTGGTACTGGCTGATACAAGGGGCGCATCCGACCCATTTGAGGTTTATGAAATCACTAAGAAGGTTG
>JANXDK010000072.1 GCA_025059435.1 Thermoproteota archaeon | reverse complement strand
CTATGAATGTAGACCTATCTTGGAGTAGATCGAAATCCGAGAGTCTATTGTTTCCACAGGTGCCGCAGCGCGGTGACTTTAAAACAAGCCCCGTTTGAAGCTCTTCGTATACTTCGCCACAGTTTTTACATCTGAAAACACCTTTTAAAATTATGCTTTTTATCTCCGATGCTCTTACTACAACACCTTCAAAACATACGAGTTTCCCCAGAAGGCTTGATTTTATGTCTCTTATCGATATCTTCTTTCCCAGACCTCTTATTCTCACATTAACCCGCTGTATTTTTGAAGCATAATCCTTATCTAAACTGCTTAGGACAGATAGAGCTATACTCCCCATATCCTCTAAAACAGAAGGATTCTCAACAATTTCCTCAACCATCTCTTTACTGAAGGAAAGCAAGTCTTGGAAATCTATGATGATGGAAGAGGCTCCGAGAGAAGGAAGAGATGCTATTTGGTCATAGTATTTTCTTTCATTATTCTCGTCCCTGAAATTTCGTATGAAATCTAAGAATAGGCTTTGAATCGGAATACTAGTCTTGATTCTGCTGTCCTCCATCCGCATACACCAACTCCTTTTGCCAAATGTTTATAGTCTCTTTCAACAAACTATATAATAACACCTCCTCCGGCTGAAGCCTCTCGATTATGCTCGTTGGGATTTCTTTTAAAAATACTAGTTTAAACAGTTTTCTAAGCCTTATGTCAACTATTTCTTGTAGATCGTTTTGGATTTCAATTCTTTTACCGCCCTTGTTATCCTTCATTATCTTCATAGCCTTCAGGTAGAAGAAGTCAGGTAATTTGATGAATCCTTCTTCAGATGACTCAAGCCACCTTATAGAAACAATATCTTTAGAGGTTAAACGCTCCTCTCCGATTTTAACCCAACCGGATTCCGCAAGTTGATTCGCTACTCCTCTGTAAATCCTCGTCGACTTTCCCTTCTCCATTACTATCTCCCCCAGTCCAGGTAGCTTGATGCTTTTAGAATCTACCTGTGGGATCACTATGGTCTCTTCAAGCTCATACTTTAGTCTTATTCTTTTAAACTCTCTCCTCATTATCCAGCTGAGTAGCTCCTTGGTTGTACTGTCCAAACCTCAATTTACCTATTAAACGAAACATTTAACTTTAAACAACCACTATTTCCGGTAGCGATGAGCATATCGGATCTTCTATGGGTTGAGAAGTATAGGCCGAAAACACTGGACGAGATAATAGATAGAGAAGAAATCGTAACACGTCTAAAAGCATTTGTTAAAACCGGGAATGTTCCAAATATGCTTTTCGTTGGTCCCCCGGGTACTGGAAAAACAACGGCTGCACTCGCTTTAGTAAACGATCTATACCAGGGATCTACTGCAGGGAAATTTATGGAGCTCAATGCTTCAGATGAAAGAGGTATAAATACTATAAGAGAAGTTGTCAAGGATTTTGCTAGAAGTAGACCATCTACGGAGATTCCATTCAAAATACTAATACTTGATGAGAGTGATAATATGACTCAAGACGCTCAACAGGCTTTGAGGAGGATAATGGAGAGATACGCTTCAGTAACTAGATTCATACTTCTCGCCAATTACCAATGGGGGATAATAGAGCCTATTCAATCGAGATGTGCTGTATTCAGGTTTCCACCTCTCAGCCCTACATACATAAGAGAAGGTGTGATAAGAGTATTAGAGAGGGAAGGAATTTCGTGGACTGAAGAAGCTATCGATGAAATAGTTAAGGCTGCTAGAGGTGATATGAGGAAGGCAATAAACATAGCACAATCTGCTGTAGGAGGTTTGAAAAAGATCACTGAGGAAAGCGTAAGACAGGTTGTTGGGATTCTTCATCCAAAGGAAGTTGAGGAAATGATAATGGAAGCTTTAAAAGGTAACTTTAATTCAGCTAGGAAAAAGCTTTCGAAACTCCTCTATGACAATGGTTTATCAGCAAACGATATACTGAGAGAGATGAACTCCGAACTCATGTCTATAGAGATGGACGATAAGAAGAGATTCCAGGTTGTTAATATTCTGGGAGAAGCAAACTTTAGAGTAGCTATGGGCGCTGATGCTGAAATACAGATAAGCACGGTTCTTGCTGCCCTAGCTGCAGATGTTCAGAAATGAGTATATCCCATCTGAGCTGGGTGGAGAAGTATAAACCAAAGACGCTAGATGAAATAGTTGGTAACGATGCTGCTAAGAAAGACTTTCTAGATTGGCTTGAAAAGTGGGATGAACGCGGAAAAGCTGCATTACTACACGGCCCGCCTGGTGTCGGTAAGACAGTATTAGTGGAAGTCGCTGCCTCCACGCTTAAATATAGGCTCATAGAGACGAATGCAAGTGAAACCAGGAAAATAGAGTTTTTAGAAAACGTCATTAAACCAGCGGCATTTAACAAAAGCCTATTCGGAAGCAAGATACTGATATTCTTCGATGAGATTGATGGCCTTTCTAGTGAGGAATCCGGTGCTATCGCCTTTTTACTAGAACTAATAGAATCTTCAAAAGTACCTATAGTAATGGCTGCAAATGACCCTTGGGCTCCATCACTCTACAAGATAAGAGATAAGGTCTACATGATTCAACTACATAGGATAAGACCGCAAAGCATAATCAAGAGGCTTAGGGACATATGTAGGGCAGAGGGTATTCGTTGCAGACAGGAAATACTCACAATTATCGCAGAGCGTTCAGAAGGAGACATGAGAGCAGCCATAGAGGATTTAGAACTCATTTATTCTGTGAATGAAGATATTAGTGTTGATGAAGCAGAAAAAATTCTATCTCGAAGGAATGTTGAGAGAAATATATTTGAAATATTGAGAATGGCTGCCTACGCATCGACATTCGAAAGAGTTTCTACGTCTCTATCCTCCTCAGAAGAAAAACCTGAAG
>JANXDK010000071.1 GCA_025059435.1 Thermoproteota archaeon | reverse complement strand
CACCACCCTGTTGTTGGCAAGCCTCAGCTTCACTTTCCTTATCGGTTTAATATCTAGCTTCTTAAGAAGAGAAGCAGGTAAGACCGTATAAGTGGAGCAGCTATCAACAGTCAACTCTACATCTGCATTCTTAGTATCAACGAATACGTTCCATACTCTGGCTTTCACTTTGAATACTCCCATAATCGCCTTAAGAACTATAATTTCTAAATTTCTAATATTTAAGCATGACTATTAAGCTTATCATGCAAATATAGAGTATAACTTGCTTAAATCCGATAGGGTTAATAGAATCCTAAATTGATAATATCTTATAATGTTCTTTCTCAGTAAAGCGGATTTGGACAAGAAGTTTAAGATTCTTAGGGCGGAGTTTCAGAAACTGGGCGTATCAGATGAGTTGCGTGGTTGGAATTGGCAGGAACCTCCTGTGGAACCTCCTTCTAGGAGCCTGTTTTTCGGCGTCGGCGATTTGGCGGCGAGGTATTGTAGTACGCTTAGGGATGTTTACTTGAAGAGAATTGAGAACATTAAGCCTCCTCCTAGCTTGAAGATGTTCGAAGGTATTGTCTACCATGGTGTTGCTGCTGATGCTGTGACTAGAGTTAAGTCTCTTCTTTTCGATAAAGGTTTGATTAGTGGCGCGAGTCTCATAGAGGATCTAATGCCTGGTGTTGGAAACGCTTGTGAGAGGCTCATCTGGGAGACCTCTAACACACTTGGGAGGCTCGAAGAAAAAGATTTAGAATTCGTTAAGAAGAATGCCATTACCTTCTACAAGTATTTACTCGTACAGGCCGCCTCCCAAATAGACTTGACTCTCTCTAAGTTTCCGCATATCGATGTTGACAGTTTGGTTAACCAAGCTATCCCGCCTATCGTTGAAAGGAAAGTCGATGGCAGTTTAATCGGGCTCTCCAAAGAGCTTTCTGTAGACGTGTACACTCCAGCGTATGCTGTTGCAGACCTTAAGACTGGCGAGGTCAGGAATTTCCATCCATATGCTCCCACCGGCTATGCCCTAGCGTTAGAAGCCGATGAAGAAATTGCTGTAAACTTCGGAATGATAATCTACGTTAAGTTAACTTCAAGACCTGCTCCAACTATTAACACTAAGCTCTTCCTCATAGGAGATGAGCTGCGTAGGGAATTCCTGGAGATTAGGGATGAGGCCTTCGAAATAATTGCTAATGCTAGAGATCCTGGAAAGCCTCCTGTTTGTCCTGATTATTGTCCCTACTATCTTATTTGTGTAAGAAAGTAATAACACGATTGTTTTTGCCACGATGCTTAAGTCAAGTATCTTCGATTTAGTGTTGTCCGTGAGGACAACTTCTCTTTATGTCCAGTATCATACTGTATATCCTCTCTAGTCGATCCATCTCGGGCTTCCTGATGTGGCACTGACTTGTCTAATCTTCCAACTCACAAGAAGGGTAGAAGCCTACCAGCGTTCTTCTTCACAGCTTCCTCGTAGATGAGCTTACCCACAGCCACATCCAGTATCGCCAACCCCAGGTTCATACACATTATCCTCTCGTAATCACTCTCCCTCCCAGGCTTTGTTCTTGTAACCACTTCACTTAATTCTCCGAATACTTTTTCCACCGGCCTTATCCATCCCTCTTTCACGTAGTAGTTAAATTGAACGATATCATCCGTGTAGAACTTATCCATAGAAGCTATGGCTGAGGGCTTCCAGTAAGAATCGAAGTCAAGAGGAAAGGCTGAAGTTCCAGGCTTGACCCAATCAGCTTCTATCACTGGATTCGGCTCCTTAAGTAACGGGCCTGCCGTAACAATTATATCGGAGTCCTCAATAGCTTCCCTAGGAGACGAAGTTATTATCACCATCAGGTCAGTTCTCTCTTTCACAAAGGCTTCGTAGCTCTCTAAGGACTTATTGTTTACATCGTAAGCCTTAACCACCTTCAATGGGAGAACCTTGGTCAACATTAGTGTATTAGACCTGCCTTGAGTACCGCAACCCAAGATAGCTAGTATCTCGCTGTCTCCCCTTGCTAGGTGCTTAGCAGCTACAGCAGTAGCTCCAGCCGTTCTGTAGGCTGTGAGCCAGGTGGCATCCATAAGGGCCAAAGGCAAACCCGTCTCAGGATCGTTTAACACGAAGACTCCGACTATGTAAGGAAGCCCTCTAGCTGGGTTCTCCGGATAGCCCGAGATCCACTTCAATCCGGCAGCATCACTTCTCTTCAAATAGGCAGGCATCGCATGTATGAATGAGTCTTTCCTAGGATGTATACCAGGCTTAGGTGGCATTTCGACCAGTCCCATTCCTTTCTGCTTGAAAGCATCCTCAACAGCATCTACAATCGACTCTAAGCTTATACAGAGAGAGTTCACGTCTTGATAAGAAAGGTAAAGTATCTCGTGCACCATAGTGATCAAGTACCACTATTGGGAAAAATATAACGTTTTGCGGAAGCCTTTTTACTTGGATCCTCAATAGCATCAATTAGATGCTCAAAGATTAGCTCAAATGATCAAGCTAAGGGTTCATATGTTGATCGGCCTGATACCATAACTAAGAGCGGAGCTTGATAGATATTCTCCAGTCGAATAAGGCTATTCTTATTTCCCTTCTATGAAAATTGTGTTTCTTCATTATCCTTCTTTAGCTCTGCTATTCTCTATTTAACGTTAGAACTCGCAAAGTAAATATTCTGGTTTCATTAAGACTAGTTCTTCGCTGCTCTTTATAAGACCCCTAGCAAATTCCCATGAAGCGAAGCAAGGCTTATAAGAGGAGCCTGAAATAAAGAGATCAAGACTAAAAGAGGCGAAAAAGCGTTCGGAATCTCGATAAAGAGAATTGAAAGGTAGGCTGCTTGGGTCATGTAGCCTTTGGTTCTTAGGCTGACGAATCTCGATAAAGAGAATTGAAAGACGAGGGCTGGCCCGACAGCCTAGCTAAAAAACTAATAGGAATCTC
>JANXDK010000070.1 GCA_025059435.1 Thermoproteota archaeon | reverse complement strand
TCTCACGAAATCGTCGATTGAAAATGGTACGCCAGCTGTTATGATTGCTATTGAGACTGTGAAAAACATGGATACGAATAATGTGACTCCTAGAGTTGCTACAGCAGAAAACACTTTTCCGTTTATCACATAATCCCTGTAAATTGGCCTTGAAAGAAGTATTCTAAGGGTACCGGTTTCCCTCTCTCTAGATATAGCATCATATCCTATGGCTAGGCCTATGAGTGGCACGATGTAGTTCAATGACTGAATTCCTCCGCTGAAGATTTGGGTTAATTTAGGTAGACGTATTTCTTCCTCACCCAATGTATATGAGGAGGGGGTTATTGCAATCCCACCGATGAAGAATAATAGGAGTACTGCCATGAGTATCCATAATCTTTTACTTGTTATATCGTCGGAAAACTCTTTTATTGCAATAATTTTAATCTTCTCCCAGAATTTTTCCGATGGTTTAGTTGGTTTTAATCCTCTGCTCATTTAAGATACCTCCGAATAGAATTTGTATAGGTCTTCCCACTCGGGCTTAAGTGAAACCATCGCTTCAACCTGGTACCCACCTTTACTTAGCAGCATGAATATTTCATTACCCAATTCTTCTTCACTGAAAGCCTTAAGCTTGTTTATCCCCTCTATCCTTACCTCAATGATTCGAGGAAACTTCCTTAACTCTTCTGCAAGCCTATTGACATCCCCTGTTTTAATGTGGATCTCGTATCCATATCCTTTTACACCTTTCATTTTCTGAGTAAGCTCTTCCATGCTTCCTTGAACAACTATCTTCCCTCTCCTTATTATGGCCGTGTGCGTACAGACTACGCCTAAGTCACGCAATAAGTGTGTTGAAAGGAAAATAGTCTTTCCATCTTTAACAAGGCTTTGAATAAACTCCCTGAACTGTATAACGCCTTCAGGGTCTACTCCTACGGTGGGCTCATCAAATATTAGAAGCTCAGGATTTTTTAGGAGGGCTTGTGCTATGCCAAGTTTTTGCTTCATTCCTCTGGAGAACTTGGATACTTTTGTATTAACTCTATCAGCTAAGCCTACTTTATTCAAGATTCCTATTGCTGTTTTTTCGACTTCGTCTGGAGGTATTCCGTCTAGCATGCCTAAGTATTTTAGGTTTTGTAGAGCCGTCAAATTGTCGTAGAAACTAAAACCCTCTGGTAAAACTCCAACTCTCTTTCTTATTTCTAAGGATTCACGTAATGTATCGTAGCCAAGTACTTTAGCACTTCCACTTGTTGGAAGGGTAAGCCCTATTAGTATGGATATAAGGGTTGACTTCCCAGCTCCGTTAGGTCCAAAGAGCCCAAATATGCATCCTCTGGGAACTTTAATGCTTACTTCATCAAGTGCTCTTATCGGTGGCTTACTCTTGAAAACCTTAACTAGGTTCTCACATTCTATTACAAAGCTCATTATAATTCACCTTCTTCCGTACCTTCTATATATCATGACAAGTAGTATTAAAAGCGTTACTGCAATTACTGCCCCGATCATCAGCGTTTCGATTCTCTGTCTAACAGAGACACGGATATCCCTCTCTGATAATGAATACTGGTCTGATTTTATTCTGAAGGATACGAAATAGTCTCCTGCATTGGTATCTGCGTCGGTTTTTATTTTTAGGGTGAACACTGCTCTCTCCTGCGGCTTTAGGAGCGGGACTACTTCAGGCGTATATTCTACTTTAAACTTTTCAGGTACTGATGTCAGTATTGGTCTGACATTGGTTAAAACACTGTAGCCGTTGTTCTTAACCTCGACTGTGAAGCTTGATTCGGAGCCTGCTGTCGTCTCCATGTAGAAGTTCCTGGTCTCGTAGCTAATACTGTAGAAGCCGAGTATTCCGAGTGTTAGACTTATCCTACTCGAGGATTCTTTACTGTATGCTTCGAGTAAGAATGGAATTGTCCTAGGCTCTTCCAATGGTGGGACGTCGATAACTAGGTTAAGCCTCTTCCTTTCGTTGGACTTCAAATATACTTTTGAAAGAATGTTTCCACTCGGATCGCTGAGTTTCCATGAGTAGCCTACTGGGAGTTGTGTCACGCTGATGTCGAGAATCCCGTCTGAATCTCCAGTGTTTTCAACCTCTATAGGGAATGATGCTGAACTACCTGCATAGGCTTCAACGTAAGGCGTTCCGGTATATACTTTAGGGCTGAAGACTCCTCTTGTAACAACTATATAGAAATCTTGCGAGGATGCGAATTCTTGCGAGGATGCTTGGACTTTAACCTCATAGCGTCCTGGTTGAGCATTTTCGGGAATGCTTATTTTCAACACTGCTCTTAGATATTCCCCGGGTTCTAGTAAAAAATCATACAGACGCTTACCGTCTTCTCTAAAGATTATAGCTTCCCATCCCTTGGGTGTTGAGACACTTATTTGGCTTGTTAAACGTTTTTTCAACGGGTTTTTTATTATCAGCTCAAAGTTTACTGATGAACCGCATAAACCCTGAGTGCTAAGCTGATTTGCGACGAATATTTGAGGCTCTTCTTTTTCAACTTGTACCGAAATCTCTTCTTCCTGAATATTTGAGCCAATTGCCCTAGTTTTAACCGAATACTTGCCAGATGCGTTGAAAGGAATACGGAGTATTAGCATTAGGCTCTGGGTTTCTCCAGGTGATAGTTTTAACTTCCATACTTCTGTAGAACCAGCGTATAAACCAGATTCCCAGCCTTCAGGAGGATCTATCTGTAATTCTACAATCTCATCCCTGGACCCTTTATTTCTTATGGTCACTGGTATGCTTATTTCGCTCATGCTCTTAACTTTTATTTTTAATTGGCTTACGGAGAACTTTAAACTATAATCCAGGATTATGTTACCGAAATCCCTATAACCTGAGAAATATGAAGACACTGTTATTGACCTAGATTCATATCCTTCTTTCTCCAATAGTATCTCATATACCCCTGGGTCAAGATTTACTGAGAAGAATCCGCTTAATGAAGTTTGTGTTTTCATGACAAGTGAACGTTCAGAGTATACTTCTACC
>JANXDK010000006.1 GCA_025059435.1 Thermoproteota archaeon | reverse complement strand
AAGCCCGGTGTAGAAGAGGGCTATGTAAACCTAGCTGTTTTCTATGGCAGTTGTAGTTTCGATTGCCTCTTCTGTCAAAACTGGCATTTTAGAGAAATGTCACAGGTCCTTAGGCCTATTATGAGTTCTTCTGAATTAGCATCTAAAGTCGAGGAAAACGTTTCGTGCATATGTTTCTTCGGAGGAGACCCTTCAACTCAAATGGTGCATGCTCTAGAAACGAGTCGTATTGCGCTAGAGAAAGCCAATGTGGAAAAGCGCATATTGAGAATCTGTTGGGAAAGCAATGGAAACATGTCGAGAAGCTTAGCGTTAAAGGCTGCTGAACTTTCTCTTGAAAGCGGTGGCGTTGTTAAGTTTGACCTTAAGGTTTGGGATGAGAATCTAAGCAAAGCATTATGTGGTGTCTCTAATAGAGTCACGTTGGACAATTTTAGAGAAATAGGCGAGAGGTTTTTCGAGCAACGTCCAGAAGTACCTGTTTTGACTGCGAGCACTCTGCTAGTGCCAGGATATGTCGACGAAGTTGAAGTTGAGAATATCGCTAGGTTTATAGCAGAAATCGATCCTAATATTCCGTATACGCTCTTAGCTTTCTACCCGCAATACGTTATGGATGACTTGCCTACGACGAGCTGGAGACAAGCTAAAGAATGCTATAACGTTGCAAAGAAATACTTGAAGAAAGTAAGAATAGGAAACATACATTTATTATCTTGAAAATACTAAATGCTATATTGAGATAGCTTTTCGACGATTTGTTCGGGTTTAAGTTCCTCTTGACTTCCAGCTTCCATATCCTTTAGAGTTACTACTTTATTCTCAACCTCCTTGCTGCCGATTATTGCAACATACTTAAAGCCCCTTTTAGAAGCATAGGAGAGTGCCTTATTCAAATCCCTCCTCGTCGGGTCTACCATCGTAGGTATTCCACGGGCCCTCATCATGCCCGCAAGTCTACTCGCAAGCAAGTCGCCTTCTTTAACCATGCTTATGATTAAGCATATTATGTCGTCTTTCGGAACAATGTCATCGTTCAAAACTAGGCTTAACCGGTCTATTCCCGGTGCACAACCGACGGCGGGGATGTCCCACCCTAAGATGCCCGTAAGCTTATCATACCTCCCGCCACCTCCCACGGCTATTCTCAAATCCTTGACATATACTTCGAAGATCATCCCAGTATAGTAGTCTAGTCCTCTCGCGAAACCCATGTCGACAATTACTTCGCCCACTCCACTCGCCTGAGCAAGCTCTATTATCTCCCTCAAATTATCCAGTTGCTCAATCGCTTCTGGAATATCTTTCACAACTGCTTCAGCTTTTCTCAAAGCTTCAGCCGGATTCCTGCTTTTAATCTCCCAGAGCCTCTTAATCAACTCTGTAACTTCTACACCCTTCTGGAGAGAAGCAAGTATTTCAAATGCTTCACTAAGCTTCTCCTTATCTATTAGGCCGAGGACTCTATCCTGGATGTTTTCTTCTACCCCGAAGCGGGTAAGTATCGCCCTTAAGACACCCTCATGCCCTATTTTTACGTAATAGTTCCCTATACCCAGAGAATCCATCAGTCTTGAAGAAACTTCGAGTATCTCAGCATCAGCCAACGGGCTTTTTGATCCAAATATCTCGAATCCACCTTGTTTAAACTCCCTATACCTCCCATGCTGCGGCTCATCGTATCTGAAAACGTTTAATATGTATCCTATTTTTATCGGGAGGGGCATACTGCGCATCTCTTGTACTACAAGCTTAGCCACCGAAGCTGTTACCTCAGGGCGAAGCACAACATTCCTCCCACCCAGGTCCGTAAACCTGTACATACGATGCCTAATCTCCTCCCCAGACTTAAGCTCGAAAAGCTCTAAGGGCTCGATTGTCGGTGTTTCGACTTCTTTGAACCCGTATACTTTGAAAAGCCTTCTTATCTCGCTTTCGATCTTGTTAATTTTTGCCTTCTCCCTCGGCAGTATGTTACGCATCCCCCTGAGAGTAAGCAAATCGTCTCTCAAGCTTGTTCTCCCCTAGTCTCCTTGCCCAAGAGGAGAGAAGAAAGCATGTAATAAACTATTTCACTCCTCCTATCCACGGTAGCGATTATGAGAGTTTTCCTCAATGAGTATGCGTGTTTAAGTATGTTGTAAAGCTTTGTAACTGGAAGCGGGACTCCTTCTACAACACCGTATACAAGGTACTTCGCGGGCTTAGAGCCGTATTCGCCGATTTCATAGACTTTAAAGTCTATTCCAAATCCGTATCCGTCTTTGACAACATAACCCTTGTCCCTCAAATCCTTGTATATCAGGTACCGTAGCCAGATGTTAGGATCTTCCTTCTCTAGAATATGTAAATATTGGTTAAAGTCTAGATGCTTAGATTTCTGATAGACAACTAACTTATTAAGGCTCATTAGGTAAAGTGCTTCAAAGTGTCTTAAAACCAGCAAGTTGTCGCTAAACCTGAAGCCGTATCCCTTAGAGTCAAGCCACTCTATAGCATCCCTATCCGTAACACATACTTCATCACGGTTCTTCCTCGCCTGAATCGGAAAGATATCCTTCTTCCCCTCCTCCATGTTCATTAACCACCAGACGCCTTGCACAGTAGTTCAACGACGTCGAAGGGGGTGAAGGATGCTTTAATCTTCTCATTGATAAAGAACTCGGTGACCTTTTCTGTCAAAAGTGGTTCTTCAAGTAAGTTTCCCTCTAGCATTTTTTCAAACTCCTCCAGCTTCTCGGATGGTTCGAACATAAAGCTACCTGAAATACTTACCTTTTCTAAAGAGTTATCCTTTGCCTTAACCCATACCCTCAATAAGCCGTTCATAAGCCTCTTCGAAAACAACGTTTCTTTAGGAGTTGAAGATTGCTTAAACTGCATATACTTAAGCTGTACTCTTTCATGCACAGGACTTTTCCTGAGCATTTCTCTACTTTTCCATAGTAACTTCTTTTCACCAAGCCCCAGCCGGAGGCTTTTTAATTCAAAATTCAACTCATCAGATAAAACCTGTTTAATAGTTTCGAAAACCTGTTCTGCTGAAATCTTCTTCCTCAATAATTGCTCTAATCCAGTACAGTTCTCCTTGAGCTTGTTCACCCTCTCCTTAATCAACTGTTCCCTCAGGGATTTTAAGCCAGCTATTTCCTCATAATTCCTCTTAAGGTATATTACTGTAAACCAGCAAAGCTTATTCTCCCTTTCCAAGTAGGTCGTCTCACCCAAAATCTTGTTAAAGCATATTATGTAATCATCGGTGACTTGGAAGTTCTTAATGCTATTCCTCTTCATTAAAAAGTTCATTAAAGAAGAGTAGGTATTCCTATACTCCCTATCATTCGGCACTATTATTCCGATTCCAATCTGATTCTCGTCATGAAGCATTACGTCCCCACCATGCAGCCTGTAGAAGTACTTCAGTTCCCTTCTCCGCAAATAATCTATTGCAAAATCTTCGTCAGCGATTTGAAAGCAACCTAGGCTGACGCATTTTCCCCTATTCTTATGTAATAGTATTATCGGACCTTCCGGTTTCTCCTCTCTTAGAGAGAGTGCTTCGAAAACGGATAATGCATCTTCAATACTTTTTTCCCCAAGAGTCAGCAGCCTAGCTTTGACAGTAGCCTGAGAGCCCGATGAAATCACCCTCCTATATCGTGAATTTTCTCTGGTTGACTTCTAAAATATTCTTTGGACTCATTTCCGCAAGAACATATATCGGCGCGTCCGTCTCCTTTTGGAGTCTTTCCCTCCAATCCCTGCCAGTCGCAATAAGTATGAATAATCCCACTATATTAGCCTTAGCCTTCTCAGCCAGTTTTATCAGCGCTACATCGGTTTCACCAGTCCTGATAGCGTCATCAACAATCAGGACTGAATCATCCTTCTTAAGGGAATTCTTAGGTATGTAGAGGGAACTGACTACTGCGGAGCTACCTATCACGTAAGTTATTTCAAGGAAGTCCTTTACGCCGACTTCTTTATATCTCTTTGCTATAACAATATCGGCACCGAGTTCTTCAGCTACGAAGGAAGCCAAGGGGATACCGTCTACAGCAGCAGTCATAACCTTATCTATATTCTTTCCTGCGAATAACGAAGCCACCTTTTGGCTTACGAGTCTAAGAAGGTCCACATCCCATATGACGTGAGAAGAGTCGAAGTATCCCGATTCGTCTACTACAAGCCTGCTTAATATAATCTCTTCAAGAGGAACCTTATCAGTGAGAATCTGGTAAAGCTCGTTAACCCTCTCATCGGAAGGCAGTACATGCCCCTTAGCATACCTTGCTAAAACAGTAATCGGCAGGCCGGTAATCTGTGACAACTCGTGATAAGTATAACTGTTTTTAACCACATTAAGCAGTGATATTAGGTTAATCTTCCTTTTGATCTGCTCCAACCTAGGTCTGCTCATTTTCCCCCGGGGTAGATACACGGGTTTTAACTAATTAGCATTTTCATGTAAAAAAACTTACTATCTAATCTAAAGAGTCCAATACCCACATTATTGGGAAAGTGGATAAAAACCCCTTAAAAAAGTATGTTAATCAACGTTTTTACATAAACTTGTAATTTTAAAGTACTTGTAAAAGTAGAAGAGGAGAGTTTAGAACCATTGAAAAACGGGCCCGCTGGGATTTGAACCCAGATTATTACAGCTTAGAGGGTTCGGCCCATTTATTTCTGCCGCCATATCCAGGTTAGGCGACGGGCCCGAGTTATCTGGCTTCAGACAGATATTAAAATTTTCACCCTGGAACGCTCTACCAAGACGTCCCCATCCTCCTTCAGTTCTTAAAGAAGTCTGAATCACTCCATTAATAATAGGGGCCTGCCCGGCTGTACTGGTGGTTTTTTACCAGCTATTTTATTAAACTCTTCTCTGGGGATTTCGTTCTCATCCAGTATTTCAACATCGCATTTGAACTCCTTCTCCAGGAATTCGCGCGCCTCGCTAAGTATCTTATGCTCGCCGACTTCCAAAACCCTCTCCAGAACAGCTTTATATTCCCTAGACATACTTGGCAGATTCTTCATAACTTGTCCTATGAACCTTCCAATTTCCTCTCTGCTTACGCCACTGGCATAGAGGTCAATTACTTCTCTCACGTTAGCAGGCTCGATCTTAGCTTTCCTGATTAATTCCTTGAATGCTTCGTTTTTCCACCCTGCGGCAATTACGATCTTCAATCTAGTAATGGAGGTCTTACCCGTAGCCTTTAGTATTTGATACGCGTCTTCTATCAAGTTTTCTAAGTATTTTTCAATAAGCAGAGGTTTCTCATCTACTTCAACCACCTGAGGCCACGGGTAATTCGCCAGAAGCACATTATTACCCAGCTTGCTCCACAGCTCTTCAGCCAAGTGCGGCGTGAAGGGGTAAAGTAGGTTGAGCCATGTTTCAACAGCTTCCCTCAGAGTCTTATAATCAGGCTTAGATACTCTCCTCAAATACCATCTTAAATCATTTCTTAACCCGTAGATCGCCTCGCTAGTGGCTTCTCTTATCTCCATTTCTTCCAGTGCTTCAGTAACCTTCTTCACGCGTTTCCTAATCGAGTTCCTCAACCATTCCTCCATGTGGCTGTTTTCTCCAGAAGAGCACTCTTCGAGAAAAGAAAGAACCTGCCTGTAGATGCTTGCTAAAAGCTCTATATTCCTACTGGCCTTCTCGCTTTCCCAATTCGGGTCTTCAAGGCCCTCCGCTGCCAGTAATAATGTTATTCTAGTCGCGTCAGACCCGTATTTCTCAATCGCATCCCTCAGGGAGATGAATATCCCCTTCGACTTGTGCATTGGTTGTCCTTCTATCCTAAGGAAGCCGTTTACCGCTATTTGTCTAGGCCATTTCTCCTCAGGGAAGATAGCCACATGATGGAAAATGTAGAAAGTTAGATGGTTCGCTATAAGGTCCTTTCCCGAAATCCTAAGGTCTACTGGGTACCAATAGTCGAACTCGTGCTTGAGTTTCTTAAACAGTTCAGAAGAGACTCCTGTTTTCTTCTCTATCTCCTCCGGTACTCCCTTACCGAGCATAACGTAGTCGTAAAACTCTTCTGTAAGATTCTCAGGCTTCAACGTTCCATTGTTAACATATTTTGAAACTATGTAATAAGCCATGTAAACAGTGGAGTCGCTTAGAGTCTCTATCATTTGATCAGGCAACCACGGTACCGGTGTACCTAATCCAGAGGTTCTGGTGAACGCCCAATCCACATACCAGTTTATGAAGTATACGAAGTTTTCTCTTGCCTCTTTTGGATATATTTTCATCATTTCTAATGCTTTCAGTGCCTTAGCCTTCCACTCAGGCGAAGAGTATGCCAGAAGGTATTGATCGCTTAGTATCTTGACGCGACATCGGGTTCCGCATCTGCATACAACCGGGGAGGGGAGTTCTAGAATCTCGTCTCCGGCACCATTATTCTTCATCTCTTCTATTACGAGTTCCTTCGCTCTTTGGACTGGGAGATTTGAAAACCTGCCGCAATTATCCAGCGTAACCCCCTTGTGAAACTCTTCCTTATAAACCAGGCTTGTTGCTTCCTCGAGTTTAGGATCAGACTGATCCTTTATACCAAGTTCTTTAACTACCTTCTCGGAAGGGTTTGAACCGTATTTCTCAGTTGTTATCATGGATATTGGCTTTATAGACCTTATCTCCTCCGGGTCTAAGCCATATTCTCTAAGAAGAGACTCGTCATGTTTCAAGTCTTCAAGCGCCATGTAATCGTAAGGTGCATGAGCCGGGACACTGTATACTATGCCTGTACCGATTGAAGGATCGACGAATGAAGCAGGTAGAACAGGGACTTTAACTCCAGTGAAGACGGTTGTAACCCTCTTACCAACGAGTTCTCTACCCTTTAACTCCCTTATTTTTGTAACACTCCTCAACTGGTCGGCGAGCTTTTCTAATGTTTCCAAGCTTACGATCCACTTCTCACCGTCTACATACGCTTCCGCATAAGTAGCCTCGGGGTTGACCCAAACGTTCGTAACTCCAAAGACAGTTTCAGGTCTAAAAGTAGCAGCCACTAAGTGAGATTCTTCAAGTCTGAATTTCACGAGATAAAACTTCTCTGGGAAAACGCCTTCGCCGCTGAGCCTATCGTGGTCGCCTGTGGGACTCTTGTCCCTCGGACACCAGACAACCGGGTGGACACCTTTCTTAATATACCCTTTTTCTAAAAGCTTCAAATACTGCCATCTTACAAAAGTACTGAAGCCAGCGTTTAGGCTCGTTGTGTGAAACTCCCTACGCCAGTCTATGGCTAAACCGTAATCCTTCAATGCTGTACGATTCTTCTCGGTGTAATACCTAGCGAGGTAGACCGGGTCCTTGAAGCGCTCTATTTCATCCCTAGGTACACCGTCCATCTTTTCGAGTATTTCTATTGTTTTCTGATCCCCCCTCCTTATTCTATCTGAAATACCCGCTATCGTTGTCCCAGTCCAGTGGAATGCAAATGGAAAAAGCACGTTAAAACCCCTCTTACGCTTGTATCGCGCTATCACATCGAGTCGCGTCAAAGTATATGCTGTTCCTAAATGTACTGGTCCAGACATATAGGGGAAGGGGAAAGTCACGAAGAACTTTGGCTTAGAAGGATCTGGCTCGGACTCAAAAACCTTAAGCTCCTCATATTTCTTCTGCCACTTCTTCTCTATTTTTGAGAAATCGTACTTTAACTCCTCCAAGGGTTTAGATTCAAGCTTCTTCCAGCGTACTTAAGATTTACTAGTTTTCTATCAGCCACGTATGGCTTCGACTAATATTGGCATAGCCTTAGTCCTGAATGTTTCGAAGTCTATTTTGGCTGCTAATCCCCCTTTGGCAAAGTTCCGCTTCCCACCAGCACCTCCGCCTACTCCAATACTTCTTACTATCTTCTGTGCTAAAAGGGCACAATCCACCCCTTTCTTTATGACGAGTTCCCCAGCAAAGAGGGTAAACTGGGTCGTAGGAGTACTTGTCGCCAATAATATTATGGAGTTAGGCTCTTTCTTAGATGCTTTCTCACCGAGTGTTATAAGGTGGTCTATACTTAAATCGTCGGAACCGTAGAAGGCGATTTTGACTCCAGCTTCCACGGAGGCTTGCGAAATCAATTGGTTTGCAAGGACATCAAGCTGACCCTCCATCAGTTTCTCAACCTTTTTGTTAAGATTCTTCAACTCGTTCTTTATTCTCTCAACCTCATCCGGAATCTTGTTTCTTGGAACCCCCAGTATCTTCTCTAAGCGGGATAGTTCGTTCTCAAGAGATCTGGCGTACTCGACTGAGGAAAAGCCTGTCCGGAATATTATTCTCTCGACACCGTCTTGAATCCTGTCTACCTTAACTATTTTCAAAAGCCCTATGTCGCCAGTCTTGTTTACATGAAGTCCTCCGCATGCTTCAGCGTCAAACCCTTTTATCTTTACGATCCTAAGCTCTTTCCCAGGGACAGCACCACCCTGGTATATTCTGAAACCGTATTCCCTCTCGGCAATAGTCCTGGGTAGGATTTTTATCTCAACATCAAGGTTTGCCAAAGCGATCTCGTTAGCTTTACGCTCTATTTTCTCAATCTCCTCATCTGTAAGAGGGAGAGGGTGGGTGATATCAAGCCTAGACTCAACTACGTCCTTCTGTGCACCCGCTTGCCAAACATGATTTCCCAATACAATTCTTGCTGCAGCATTTATTATATGGGTTGCAGTATGCGCTCTTCTCAATTGTAGACGTCTTTCAGCGTCTACAATTATTTTTACAATACTGCCCTCAGATGGAACGGGGCCTTCGACGAAATGTATTACCCGATTGTTAACTATCTTCACATCCTTTACTAAAGCTTCTCTTCCATTGAAGAAGATTTTACCGGTGTCAGATGGTTGTCCCCCACCCTCGGGATAGAAGATTGTCTTGTCCAAAATAATTTTATTATTAAAAACGCCCAATACTTTTGCCTCTGCTTCCAGTAAGTTTGGATCCTCATAGTATTTTTTAGTGGTCTCAGGGAAGATTTTCTCATCGAAGTCTAAGTTAACAGTCTCCTCTTCCAAATTCTTAGGTTGTCTATGTCTCAATGCAATCATACTGTAGAAGTCTTCGGGAATTTTTATTTCAACACCTCTCTTAGAGGATAAGTCTAAAACTTGTTCAGGTGTGATGCCATGCGAATCATAAAGCTCAATGAGTTTCTCAGTACTGATCGACTTATTCTCTTTAAGAATAGATTCGACTTGTTTAATACCTTCTTCAACGCTTCTCCTATACTTTTTAAGTTCTATCTCAATTAGGTTTAGGATGCTGTCTTTAAGGCTTAAGAGGCTTGGAAAATCCTTACCCCAGTACTCTATTTCCCACGAGGCAAGTTCAAGTAGGAGTCTTTCCATATTAAGTCTATCCATGACCCTAGCGGTCTTTCTAAGAAGCAGCCTAGCCAAATAGCCTACGCCGGTATTAGAAGGGACAACTCCTTCGGAAAGGATGAACACTAAACTCTTCAAATGATCTAATGCCTTGAATATGTTCTCCATCGTTTCAAGTTTATTGGAAAAATCGTCTGGAAAACCAAGTCTCTTCACCAAAATCAGTTTTTCCTCTGGTTTAAGGAATTTGTTTCCAGAAACGGAAACTGAAATCGCATACTCCTTTAGAAGCTCTGGAGGAAAATCTATGTCAACAAGGCGAGAAGCTCTCTCTAAGAGTCCTCTGTAAAAAGCATGGAAACCAGTTGGAGCGCCTGTAAGAAGCCATGTTATTCTCTCCATCCCATAGCCAGTGTCAACGGTACGTATTGGAAGCTCTGTCAAAGAGCCGTCGTGATGAACTTTATATCTCATGAAAACTAGCGTAGCAACCTCAAGACCATGGGCTATAACCTCGAAGCATGGTCCAGCATTGCCTCCACCGCTCCATGAGCTTTCTATGAAGGACAAGTCCTCATCTTTAAGCCCCATCTCCTTTGTGAAGAATTCAAAACCGTATCTAACTGTATCCTCCTTCCAGTAGACTTCGTTTCCTTCACTGTTGAAGGCATGGTGACCACCCATCTCGAAAATAGTTAGATGTCTACCGATAGTCTTACCCACCATATCAACATCCACGAGCCTTATACAGGGCTGCGAGATCACCAACGGGTTAGCTGGCGGAGGAATAATGCCCTCAGTAACGTATGGCTGGAAATCAACAATACTCGCATCAGTAAGGTAAAGATCATTCCTCCATCTACACACTACTGGGTAAGGAGATATAACCTCATGCCCCCTATCTTTGAAAAACCCTAAGAAAGAGTTCCTAACCTGACTCAGCTCATCAATGCTTCTACCGACTCTTTTACCTATGAAAGTATAGGGTGAGCAGGGGGATTCGCCGCAATCTTCTTTAAAAGGATTGAGTGTCCAGAAAAACCTGCCGCATTTAGTGCATTTCTTCCTATAAAACCCGCTTTTCTTCATGAAATCCAGGCGGTACTCATCCTCGCTGAAACTATGTTTCATATCCACATCCCTCGGAGTTTGGAAGATAAAATGTCTAATCTTATAAAAATTCATCGGATACTTATTCAGCTAAAATCGAAGCATGTGGCACTTTTACGGTCTTTTTAGTGTTTGTTTTATACATCATAAGACCGTCGAACACAATGGTCATCAAGGAAAAATTTAAAATAAAAGCGAATAGTAAAACAAAACATAGGGCGAGGTAGCTCAGCCTGGGAGAGCGCCCGGCTGAAGACGCGGTTTCAGCGATGTGGAAACCGGGGTGTCGTCGGTTCAAATCCGGCCCTCGCCATAATCTCCAACGAAGCTATTTTCTGATCTAATAATGATAAACCCGGAGATTAGAAGGAGGTTCGCAGATTCCATCAAATGTTTTAGGAGTTAGCTTCGAGCATCATTCTAATTCGTCTTCTAAGGGAAGATTCTCTAGAAGATCCTCAACAGCGAGGTAGATTATAGAATGACTCGGAGTGACGAATAATATGAAGAAGACGGGGATGAATTGAAGAGGAACATCATTGAGTTATCCCCAAGCCATCGATACTAGGTAATAAAACCTTGAACCATCATAGCATTAAAAGACATCTCCGAGAAAGAGAATGGAGTGGTTTAATCGTTTTCTATGATATAAGATAAAACGCCTATCGATCAGCTGCTGCACGTAACATCATAATTACGTTGCCCCCTAATGACTATACTGAAGGGGATGTTTTCTCGAAAAAACCTGATTCCGATAAATAGTGTGAGAACCAGTCACTAAGTAAGAGACTGCGGTGGAAACTGCGGATGGAATTATTATTATGTAGCACCTTGTTATCTCGCTCACCATAATTACGGTGGCAAGAGGAGCCTTGCCCACGCCTCCAAAGAAAGATGCCATACCTGCGATGATGAAAGATGCTGCATCAAGTTCTAACCAAGGGAAGATCATTCTAAAAACGAAGTAAAAAGAAGCACCCAACATTCCTCCGATAACTAGTGCGGGAGCAAACAATCCTCCACTACCCCCGGATCCTACAGAGAGAGAAGTGGCGAGAATCTTTGCGAAAATCGTCAGGACGATGATCGACATCGTTATTTTTTCAAATTCCTCATTCATCGCTATTTGGAGCCAGCCATAACCTGTACCTAAAACCTGTGGTAGAAACATCCCGATAAAGCCCACTAGTACTCCACCCAGTGCAGGTTTAAGAAAGCAAGGGATCCTAAGTCCATGGAAAAGGCCCGCTATCCTGTAGAAACTCTTAATGAAAAGGACACCCACTATGCCGCATGCGAGCCCGAGTATGGCATAAAGTGGAAGGTTAAGAGGGTTAAACACGTATTTACTCGCTTGTCCGAATAAAGGAGCCCAACCGGTTACTGAAGAGAATAAGAGGTATCCAACGAGGGAGGCGACTAAAGAGGGGAACAAAGCTTTGACCTCAAAATCCCTAATGTAGAGTATTTCGCACGAGAGTAAAGCACCTCCAAAAGGAGCCTTGAAAATAGAAGCAACTCCAGCGCCCATCCCAGCAACCTCAGCTATTCTCCTGTCATGCGTGTTAAGACGCAACATCTTTCCGACAAACGACCCTAAACCTGCTCCAATTTGAATAATCGGACCCTCTGGACCAGCGCTTCCTCCGGAGCCTATCGTCAATGCAGACGCCACCATTTTAACCAATGGAACCCGAACCCTCACCTCCCCCCCTGTAGTGTGAAAAGCATCTATCGCAGCATCAGTTCCGTGACCTTCAGCTTCAGGAGCAAAAAGATAGACTATGAGGCCGCTTAGGAGGCCGCCTAGGCAAGTGACAATAGGAAGCAAAAAAGGCACAGAAGGATAGGTAAACTCGACACTTCCCTCTCCTCCGGGAAGCGGAGGAACATAGCCAGTAACATAACTAAGTAGGAAAAAGGTGATCCAACCAATAGCCTGGTAGAGAATTAAGGAGGCAATTCCACATAGTACTCCTATTACCACTCCTAAGGGAACCCACTTTCTAAGATATTTAGCTATCATTTCATAAATCGCAGAATGATCCTTAACTTTTTTAACCTTTGTAAATAACTGAAGTATAAACAATGTAAAATTTTAAAACTGTGTTGTAAAACGTAGCAAAACGAATCTATGTACCAGACTTTGAAATTATTACATCGTCTCATTCGCCAGCATTTTCCCAGTACTTTATAACTGAATTTTTTCCAACACTCTTAAGGTTTCTCAAAACCTATTATGAAGAATTTTGCTCATCTTACTATACTTAAAAACTCGATTGAATATCTTGTTTTATATTAGAGTAAGAATTTACCACCTGAGTAGTCGGTAAAAATAATTGTTTTTTAGACTCCGTTTCAACCGATTATGAGAAATCATTTTAAGATAAAAATGGGCCGACCCGGATTCGAACCGAGACCACCGCCTCGTAAGAGCGGCATCCTACCATTAGACTATCGGCCCTATTTCGATATTTTGATTCAAAGCCTTATATTCTTTTCTCCTCTGATAATACTCTAGTAAGGTTGCTTATGATTCTTACTGTTTTTAGGCCAATCCTCAGAAGAAATAAATTAACGAGTATCATAAGCGTTAAAACGCGAAAATAAAGTATGATGGAAATTTGTTAATCAGGTTAGAAGGTGTTTCTTCTTAATTAACATAATATTTTGTGGTTCATTCTTATAATAATTTATATTTTTATAATTTTAAGAAAAAAGAATCATTGCTTTAGTTCTAAAAGAACACTTTTATTTTCTCAGGATTAAATATTACGTAGATCTCTCTTCCCAACATTTTTTCCTCAAAGTATCCGGGATATATCGCTTTTACTAGTGTATTCTTACCAAATATTAAGTTTAATATACTTGAATTACCTAGAGACTCCACTATGTCAACAACAGCTTTTAGACTATTCTCCTCCCTTTCAAATGAGATCTTAATATCCTCTGGTCTAATTCCGACTAATATTTCTTTGTTATCGTAATTACCTAAATATTCTAAATATCTCCTATTCAGTTGTATAATCCCGAAACCGAAATCTAGATATATGCTATTACCATGAATCCTTACTATACTTTTAATGATATTCATAGGAGGAGACCCTATGAATGTAGCAACGAACACGTTAGCTGGCCGATCATAGAGCTCTCTTGGACTACCTATTTGCTGAACCACCCCTTCGTTAAGGACAATCAGCTTGTCAGCCAAGGTCATCGCTTCTATTTGATCATGTGTTACGTATATTGTCGTTATTTCCAATTCTCGTTGAAGCTTCTTAAGCTCCGCCCTCATATACGTCCTCAATTTGGCATCAAGGTTGCTAAGAGGCTCGTCAAGCAGCCATACTTTAGGTTCTCTTATCAAAGCCCTGCCCAAAGCGACTCTCTGCTGCTCTCCTCCACTTAATTGCCCGGGTTTCCTCTCGAGTAAGTTCTCGATTCCAAGCAGCTTCGCCATACTTTTTACACGTTCATCTATCTTATCCTTAGGAACTTTTCTAATCTTTAATGGAAACGCCAAGTTTTCATAGACTGTTTTATGGGGATAGAGCGCATAGTTTTGAAAAACCATTGCTACATCTCTATCCTTTGGAGGCATTTTATTCACAATCCTGTCTCCAATCCATATTTCTCCTCCATCTGGAAACTCTAATCCCGAGATCAGTTTTAGTATCGTTGTCTTTCCGGATCCGCTTGGGCCGAGCAGTACTGCAAACTCTTTATGCTCTACTTCAAAAGACACGTTGTTAACAGCAACGTAATTACCGTATCTTTTTATAACGTTTTTAAAGACAACTCTAGTCATACAATGGCACACCCCTTATCCCATAAGCAATCTTTATACATTATGCTCTTATCGCCCCCCTAGTAAGACCTCTCACTATTTGTTTCTGGAATAGTATATAGAGTATTTCAAGTGGGGCCAAGACAATCACGAATCCGGCTAATATAAGCCCCCATAAATTGGCGTATAGTCCGAAAAAGCTTAGCAAGCCTATTGGAACCGTAAAAATACTTGGAGAACTTAGAAATGTTAGAGCAT
>JANXDK010000069.1 GCA_025059435.1 Thermoproteota archaeon | reverse complement strand
AAATCCTGAGGGTTCAGAAATCGTCAGAAATGTGATCGTTGGGAATGATGGTTATTTTTCCGATATCTATGCTCCAAATCTCATCGGATCATGGAGTGTTTCTTTGAGATTACCATCAGATTCTAAATATAGAATTAAGCAGTCTCCACAACCCCTCGTATTCTCGGTTTACGAAAGGGTTAAAACTACTGAAAGTAAAGAAATCTTAGAGCCTAGTCAAATCATGGTATTGATACTTCTCGTAGCAATAATCTCAATTCTCGCTATAATACTATACCGCCATAGAAAAAAAATGCCCCCTCCTCCGGAGGAATACATAATTTCAGATGAAGAGCTAATATTGAGAATCCTAAGAAACTCTGGAGGCAGGTTATTGCAAAAACAAATAAAGGAAGCAACCGGATTCTCAAAAGCCAAGACATCAATGGTTTTAAGTGAACTTCAGAAAAAGGGCTTAATTAGGAAGATCAAACGTGGAAGAGAGTACATAGTTGAATTAGCATAACTTTTATTTCAAAACTTCTCCGGTATCCATATACCAGAGATAAAGGTCTAGTTCTGCTAGGGAGACCTTTAACTCTTCAGCTATTTTGGAAAGAATCATCTCTATCCCTAGATACTTGCTCTCCGAAAGCCTGGCAGGTATGCTTCTTACTAAACCATGCTTATTGAGGATTCTTAAAACATGCCTATCTATTATCGCAAGGTTCTTGAATCCTATGTTCCTAAGGAAATGACTAGCCTCTTTAAATCCCAATCCAAGCACGTTTTTGACAAGCCATTTTCTTATTTCTAAAGGATCCTTACCACTATTAATGGTCTTCCATACTTCATCATAGATTCGCCTTGCCTCAACTATGTACCTTGCCCTGCTCTTAGGATACCTATGCCCCAGCTTCCTAAGCTTTTCGGCAAGGTTAGTTTCATCGAAGCTAAAGAAATCTTTTTCACATTCCTCCTGTATTCTTAACCCTCCTTTTGCGGAATAATTAGCTGTAAGTATGCAAAAACAAAGTTCACTGAACGTTTTATCCCTACTCTTCCTCGTTTCTTCAAAGCTTTTAATCCTACGTAGGACTATATCCTTAACCCTTTTATCATAGATTATTCTTCTCAGGCTTTTGAGTAGGCTTGCTCGTCCCAATACGTTACTTACTAGACATTAAATTATTTAAAATTCTTAAAAGCTACGTTTCAGAATAATCCATTATAATGAGTAAGTGGTTCAGTATCGTAGCACCGTTTCTTCCAAAAGTCGTGACGAGTATTGATATGGCCGCTATAGAGGAGAATGCAGAAGCCCTTGGATTCTCGAGAATATGCATGATGGAAAACGCCGGCTCTACGGCAGCAAACTTCATAGCTTCAAAAACGAACGTCAAGGAGAAAAACTTCTTAATTCTATGTGGCACTGGTAATAATGGCGGAGATGGTTTCGTAGCGGCCAGGCATTTGAGAAACATGGGTGCTCGTATTACAGTTGTCCTTGTAGGCAGGCCGCAGGATATTAGGAGCGCAGAAGCCAAAGCCAACTGGAATCTAATTTCAAGCATGGACGATGTTGAAAAGATTATAATAAGCGACTCGTCGGAAACGGGAATCGTCAAGAGACTGCTCGAAGAATGCGATTATATAGTTGACTCCATGCTCGGCACTGGCTTTAGAGGGGTTTTGAAAGAACCGTTCGTATCGATTGTGAAGGAGTTGAATTCCTCGAATAAAACTGTCTTCGCAATAGATGTCCCCACTGGACTCGGCCCGGAAATTATTGAAGAAGATCTAATCGTTAAGGCATCCTATACAATAACATTCCATAAGGCTAAGGACTTCCTACAAAAGTATAGTAATTCTGGTGAAATCACAGTGGCTGACATAGGCATCCCACTGGAGGCCGAATTATACGCGGGTCCAGGTGACGTTAGGAAAGTCGTTAAAAGTAGGAAAAAGTATTCACACAAGGGGGATTACGGTTACGTTCTAGTGGTAGGGGGTAGTGAAACGTTCTCAGGCGCACCTGCTCTAGCAGCGTTATCGGCGCTCAGAGTCGGAGCTGGTTTATCCATCGTAGCGGCACCAGAATCGGTAGCGAGTTCAATCAGGGCGATGTCGCCGGACTTAGTCGTATACGAACTTCCCGGTAAGCACCTTACCGATAAAGCTTTAGGCCTTATTTCAAATCTCATGGAGAAAGTCGATTCTATAGTAATCGGTCCTGGTCTAGGCCTTCACGAAGAGACTATTGAAGCAGTTAAGAGCCTGATTGCAGAGGCTAGGAGTAAGTTACTACCTACAGTGGTCGACGCAGACGGCTTCAAATCACTAAAATCATCCCCAGACCTGCTCAAAGGAGTTATCGCAACCCCGCACCGTGGGGAATTTAAACACGTATTCGGCAGGGAGATCAAAGATAAATGGTTCGAAACTATTCCAGAGTTAGTTGAACTAACTAGGAAATACGAATTCACAATCCTGCTAAAGGGTTTTGAGACGGTTATTACAAACGGTTCGAGGCTTAAGGTAAATAAACATGCCACACCCGGGCTCGCTGTCGGGGGCACTGGCGACGTTTTATCTGGCATAATAGCTGCTTTCCTAGCCTGGGGCAATGACGACTTCAGCTCTGCAACGGCTGCGGCATATGTTCATGGAGACGCTGGCTTAAGGGCTGTTGGAGAAAAAGGTTTCCACATAACTGCATCGGACCTAATAGGCAAGATACCGGAAGTAATGAAGGCATTCGACAAGGAGGAATAGTTCTCATAGCAATGGGTTTAAAACGAAAGGTATTCGTAGGTACTTCAGGTTGGTCTTATGACTGGAATCCTGACGGCTTCGACTGGTACGTTAATAACTCTGGTTTGAACAGCGTTGAGCTGAACGCCAGCTTTTACAGGTTCCCCTTCAGGAACCAAGTCTACTCTTGGGCTAGAAAAACGCCAAAGGGCTTCAGGTGGGCTGTAAAGGTTTCAAGAGTAGTCACGCACGTGTACAAGATGGGTGATAGGGCTGTTGGGACATTCAAC
>JANXDK010000068.1 GCA_025059435.1 Thermoproteota archaeon | reverse complement strand
GACGTTGCGATGAAGATTTTAAGATTCTTAATAAAGAGAGGCGTCAAGTTGATAGTTACCGTTGGAGGACACGTGACCGCAACGGGCTCTAAGGGCATAATAGGTTTTGCAAGCAAGGAGCAGCTTTTGAAAAGACTTGAAGAATCAGGTTGTAGAAAAGCAGAAATGGGGACTCCCGTCGTTGGACTCTCAGGGATAATACTAGGGCTAAGCAGTATGATGGGTGTCGACGCTGTATGTATTCTTGGTGAAACAGTAAGCGTACGCCCTGATGCCGAGAGGTCTAGAGAAGTCTTGAATGTTCTAAATAAGTTCTTGGATTTAAACATGGATTTTAACGATTTTAAACGCGAAGAGGAAAGGATAAACGAGATAATAAGCAGGTATGAAAGAAAGGTTAAACAATTGATTCAAGATGAGAAGGCGAGAAAAATAGCCGAGGCCTTTATGCCACCAGACTACGTGAGTTAGAAATTCTTCTAAGGTATTTCTATTCTAATCCTGTATTTAATGTAGGCGATTGCATCTTTTTTAATCGTGCCTTTTTCAACACCATCTGTATAGAGAATGAAACCCTGTTCGACTCTCCTAACTGTGTTCGGAAGCGGGATTGCTTCAAGCAAACTCTGGTTTAAGAATATATGTAGGGAATCGTCCGAATACCTTATCATATACTCACCCTTGTAAACAGGATAAAGTCTACTAATCTCACCGTTTAACCTTATGACCATCGAGACATTAGCCTTTAAGACTCTTGAAGCATTATCAATCTGAGCCTCACCTTCCTCTGTAATAACGCTCTTAACATCCACGATCATGTTGACTCCTTGTACAAGCGGTAGATCGTAAAAAGAGGAAGAGTTCTTATATGCTGCCCCTTGAGGTGAGCGTAAGCTCATAAACTCTTCTTCATAAGACACATTGTAGTTTACCTTATAGACTGCTACGAAGCCGTTTGAAGGCGAGAGGAAAACCGGCTCATAAAACGGAGAAGTTGAGAGCTTAATCTCATCAGGGGGACTTGGATAAAGCCCTAAGTATTTAGGAATTATCTTCGTAAGAGCCTCTAGATATGCGTTAACCATGAGCCTTGTAAGCACCGAGTCTCTTCTGGGCAGAGGCTGCATATTTTGCGGATAATACCTAACGTCATAACCTGAGAATATACGAGTATCCTTCATCTTCTTAGTTAGGTTCAGATCGCCGTAGCCTCCTTGAGTATAATCCAAGTTAGAAATCCAGTCGTAGCTTCCGTTTTTCGGTCTCAGGTCGTAGCCTATAGCAGCCATCCATGGCCACTTGCCCTCATCCCCCCAAGTGCCAACCCACCAGTATAATGGCAATGTTGAAAAAACAACTATATATGAAATATTGTATCTTCTCAATAAGGGTATTGCAACGGTATCGTTAGACATGAATATCCTGCCGACTACGGCAACCTGTGTGGAATTTATTGTAGCGTTATCGATAAGCGTAGGTCTCTCTCCAAGAGTCGTAATCCAATAACCGTAATCCCACCATGAGAGTACTACGGATCCTGGCGGGGTATTATAGCGTATCCATGTTAGTGCTTCAATCCAATCTGGGAAGGGATATTGACCAGGGATTGAGGATGTTGGAAGAGATGTTGATCCCTCACCCTCCATATGCGACGGACCCTCTCTATCTCCCCTGCTAAAACCGTATACGCCTATCCCAGTGTTAACTCCGTGGAAAGCCATGTAGAAAACCAGTATTGCGGAGAACAATAGGCTCCATAATCCTATTCTTCTAGTTGGTGCGACTTTTCTACCAACTTTAATACTCTCTAAAACCATTGGATAAGAGTGGTTGATTAACGAGTAGCATCCTATTGCAGATATGAAAGAGAGGAAAGGAGATAATACGAGCCCTATTCTAACCATCATGTTCGCAAAGTAGAGGGAACTCAATCCTGCTGAGACTATGAATACTTTGCTGACAGTGTCTCCACGTAACAGGCTCGATACTATTCCAATTGCAAAGAGCATGAGGAGGAGCCCGTGGTCTGAGAAAAGATAGTACCATGTACTCATCCTGTGCTCTGCCACAGATTCAACTATAGGTTGTTCGAATCGTGCTGCAGGATTTATTACAGCCAGTAGCTTACCCATTAAAGACGAGAACATGTTAGTGTTTAATACAAATATCATCGTCGAAATAACCAGGGCTGAAAAGCCTATTAGAACCGGAAATGTCAGAGAACGCTCAACCCGCTTAAGAAGCCCCATTGTCAGGATGGCTACGAAGCCTGCGATTACCGCAATGTAATATACGGAGAATACCGCGCTCTCCCCAGGTCTCGGTAATTGTATTGCTATGAGTATAGAGATCCCGATCGTCAGAGCATAGGCAATCATAATCCTGTCGACCGTATCACGATCCACAAAAGGTGCGAGAAGCGTTGAGAAAATTGCTACTAATCCAACCATGTATACGTATGCTGTCCAAGTAATGCAAAGATATCCTAAAACCAACCCTGATAACACGGAATATATGAAAACCCTATTCATGTCCTTGGTTTTTATTGATTTAAGATATATGTATGAGGATAATGCTATCAATGGGATCCCTAAGCATTCATGCTTAAAGAATCCTAGGTGAGACCTGTCGATGAAACTACCGTTAGCAGCCAAGAATAACATTGCTAATAATCCAACCCAGTCTTCACCTGAAAGATCCCTTCCCAAGAAGAACATCGTTATGACCGCTATAACTGAAACAAACGATGGAAAAATCACTGTAGTCTCCAGTAAGGTCATTGATATCCCAATAGTATTTAACACAAAATGGAGAAATACTGCTGCAAGAGGTAGACCTATGGGTGTTGAAGCCGCAGCATTCCTACCATAAGGGTACCAACTCATATAGTCAATCCATTGTAAAAATGCAGGTATTCCATTTTTCATTATGTACTCTGCACTTCGATAATGCCACCAAGGGTCGAATTCTCCGAGGTAGTATCCAAGCGGGAGATTATTGAGTCTAACTGCTATCGACAATAATA
>JANXDK010000067.1 GCA_025059435.1 Thermoproteota archaeon | reverse complement strand
AAGCTTATCCCTGAACTCCACCAGCCTTTTAACATAGTTAATGTTTGAGCCCAAGATTATCCCGTTCGTTTCCAAGATAAACAGCGGGTAATTGGAAGATTTAACATACTCCAGAATCTTAAGCAGATGCTCCATCCCTATCGTGGGTTCGCATCCGGAGATTCGGAGTTTACTAACCTTGGGCAATATTCTTCTCCAATACTCGGAGTATGTTACTCCTTCCTCAGCAGCTTTGAAAAGCAGTCTAGCCACTTCTCTTGGAGAATAGAATTCTCCAAATTCTTCTGGAAAATCCCTAGACCAGTTTGACCAGCAGTAGATACAGCGGAGACAACAGCCAACAGCGTAGCCGGTGGCAATACCCCTGTAGACGGGGACAGAGTAAAAACCAGTATACTTTCTCTCTAAGCCTTCTGGTCCAAACTTAGTTACAATCTGCTCAGTCTTTCTAGCAAGTTCTATAGGATTAAAAGGTTTAAACCCCGGAGCCAAGAACCTCTGATATTTCTCCATCGAACCCTTAGACCTAATCTTAATAGTATAATTAGCTTGACTAAAAGTTTTAGCAAGATTCCTTTGCCGCAGGTTGCAACAAGCTCGAACCTTATGCAGAGAAAACAACCTGCAAAAACTTATTAAGCCTTAAATAACGCGCACCCTCAAGATGCAAGATAAGAATAGTATAGAAATCAGTTTTGAAGAATATTTAAACCAGTTGAAGCTTAACCAGCTTTTTGAAAAGCTGGGGATTTCTGACAGTGAACTTCTCGCGAAAGAAGTCGAATACTTTACGAGAGAAGAGGCGGAGAAGAGAGACCGGATCGTTGTCAACTATTTCGGCAAGGAGGGGGTAAACAGGATAGTTAATAAGATAATAGAGCTCCTTTTTGCACCGCCAGAATTACCTCCGGATGCCAGTTTGCTTGATGTTGGCGCAGGAACAGGTTTCTTCACTGTTAAAATCGCTGAGAAGGTGAAGGCTATGCTTCCAGAGGCCCGTTTCTATGCCATGGACATAACTCCAGCAATGTTGCTTTCATTATTCAAGAAAAACACTGACGTAAAGCCTTTTGTCGGCGTTGCTGAAAAAATTGAAGAGAGTGTGAAAGAGGCAAGGGCGCATATTGATATTCCGCTTAAGTTTGATGTAGTTTTCTCCATATTGATGCTTCACCATATTGCTCAGCCGGAGAAAGTTTTCGAAAGCATTAAAAAGGTTCTTAAACGTGATGGAAAAGCCATAGTTATCGATCTCTGCGAACATTCCTTCGAAGAATTTAGGGAGGAAATGGGTGACATCCATCTTGGGTTTAATCCTGAAGAAGTTTACAAGATGGTTAGGAAAACTTTTTCAAATGTTGAAGTGAATGTTATGCCTGGCATCCGATGCGAATGCTCTAGGCGTTCAGCAGAACTATTTGTAGCTTATATGCAGAACAACCCGTAGTATTTTAGTAATCTACCAAATGTACGCATGCAAGAACACTGGATTTCTAAAATAAATCCTATCATTCAGATACAAGTTACTTTCGAGCAATACAACTTATAGATGTTAAAAATGAATAAGGAAAACGATGGCTAAACTAGCCTACTTAGAAGACTTATACTCAACCAGCTCTATCGCCACATCCATATCTACCTTCAATTCTTTATCCATAACTTTCATCTTAAAGCTTAATGGTATTTTTACCTTGGTCTATGCGCCAGTTTTAAGATCAACTCATGAGGCTCCCTAGCTTAAGATGGTTATGTTATGTTTCCAGCAGTCGAAGGTTTCTACTCTAACTGTTACACTTTCTCGGCCAGCGATGGAAGAAACGCACTCGCCACTGAGCTTCATAGGTATGTCAGCTACTTGAGGCTGTAAGTCCACTGGTATGCTCCACTTCCCGATATAAACGGTGCCAGTAGGATAGTTATATATCGCAGAATAATATCATTAATACTGCTCTAGCATCTGATTTATCACCACTCCTAATTTAGATGATTAAGCTCTCTATTTCCATCCCGTAGACTCCGCCATTGATTTTCATCATGTATATGAAAGAAGCGTTTATCGATATATTTAATAGGGGAAAATAAATTTACTTGATTGTCTAATCTTGAAACCATCATTTGAAGCTTAAAGTATATTCAATATTTCCCTAGACAAGGTTTCTATAGGAATTCGAAGAGTCCGTTCATCAACAGATACACAGCTATAATACCTAAGAGTACAGCAATAACTATTAAAGATATTAATTTAATGGCTTAGTTTTTCGTTATTCTGATAAAGGAAGCTCCGTCATCATCTACTATTTGAATACGGCTAATATAAGTCTTAATAATTGTTAACACGTATTGTTCCAGTATCATCACAAACCATTCGTCTTGCAGACAGTTTAAATGGATAAGATAATCTCCCGTTTAACCGAATATGGCTTGTGTTGCGGGTTGCCTAGGATGAAAAATTGTTGAGAAAGATGATGCTATGGATAGAGAATATGAAAAATAAACTCTTTGATTGCTTTATAATGATGGACCGGGTGGGACTCGAACCCACGACCCTCCGGGTAAACCATTCCGGGTGCAAACCGGACATTCTACCACTGAACTACCGGCCCGATGCTCTTATTTCTATGAGGATATATAAATGCTTTCTAGTACTCGCTGGAATGGTTTTAAGGCATTAAGAAGAAAGTTTAAAATACGGTTACAGAGACTGATTGACTGTGGCCGCTGTAGCGTAACCAGGCAGCGCGGTGGCCTGTGGAGCCACTTGTCCGAGTTCAAATCTCGGCGGCGGCCCTTTTCCGCTTTTTGGGTCTAGTCTTAGAGAAAACTTTAAGCCTTCCAATTAAGTTATTGAGACGAGCCTCGGTAACTCAGCCTGGTAGAGTGGCAGCCTTGTAAGCTGCTAGTCGAGGGTTCAAATCCCTCCCGAGGCTTAGAGATTTTTATATTTTAAAACAATTCGAATAACTTTTCGAAACTACGCTTAAAAACCACGCTCAACCAGTCTGTTCAGCATTTGGCTGAAACACTGCTCAACGTAGGAATAGACGATACTGATTCAGAGATCTTCGGTTGCACTACTTATGTAGCCACGAAAATAGTTTCATATTTGGATAATACGAGTGGTGTTAAATTCATAGACTACCCTCTTCTTGTGAGGCTTAATCCTAATATTCCTTGGAAAACAAGGGGTAATGGGGCTGTTAGTATAAGGGTTACTGTGGACGAGTCTAAAATAAGCGT
>JANXDK010000066.1 GCA_025059435.1 Thermoproteota archaeon | reverse complement strand
GATAAACGTCGATCTTCCTGGTGTTGAAAAGGAAGATATTAAGCTAACATTGCATGAGGATTCCATCGTGGTTGAGGGCATTTGCAAGAAGATAACTCCAACTGTTAGAAGACTATCGGGGGGACGACCTCTCTATTATAGCTTAAGAATATCCCTCCCTACGAGGGTTGAGGAAGAGTCTGCTAAAGCAAGATATTCAAATGGTATTCTAGAAATAACTTTAATGAAGAAGAAACGTGGTAGGAGAATACCTATTGAATAATCCCCAAGTCTTCTGGGGAAATGAGAACATTGAGCTCCGAGCTATAAGGGGTAGTCAATGCATATATTGCTTAGGCTCAAGAGCATTATGTGGGAGAAGACAGTGCCCAATACTGTTTAGATATAGTAAGCTACAACCTGCCTTAAGGCTTGAAAACAAGACAATGCTAGATGGCTCTTCTCCGCCAGGAGTCTTTGTAGGTAGAATCGGTTATCCGAAGATTGGAGTTGGTCCGATGATCCCCCCGTACTTCGGAAATACTAGAATTCTAGATTATCCCGAATCCTGGTGGAGCATAGATCTTGAGAAACTCGTCGAGTATAGATCTAGCCTGGTCAGAGGAGTATTCAAAGTTAATGCCTATAAGCCTTGTGAGGCCGGTAGGCTCTTCCAACTAACTCAAGAAATAGCTATGGCAAGTCAGCCTACTGAAGCATATGTAGAGTTTTCAAAACCTATCCGGGCTAGGATATTGTTGGATGAAGATGCCCAACCATTTGGCCCCTCTGGTATTGTTGAAAAGATAGAGTCTGGGAACATTAAGGTTAACCGTTTTATCGAGAAAGCCTATTACGATGAGGATTTAAAAGCATCCGAAGCGATTTACTATCTTTACTCGCTTGGAGTACCAGTTTCAACAATACAGAAGGCTTTTAGCATTGCGATTTTCGGAATAGGTAAGAGGAGAAGGCTTGTTCCGACTAGGTGGAGTATAACTGCCGTAGACAGCACACTTGCTCAAAAGATGCTTGAAAAAATCAAGGAAAATCCTGAGGTTGACGAGTATGCTGTTTATGAATCTGAGCATATTGACAATAGGTTCATAGTAATAGTAATTCCCGGAAAATGGTCTTATGAGTTCATAGAGATGTTCCATCCGGGTTCGGTTTGGAATATTGGCGATGATGGAAGCATTGCATTAGGCTCGGATTACGAGGATGTTGAGGGTAGAACAACATATGCGAAAATAGGTGGTTGCTATTATGCTGCAAGGTTTGCAATCGTAGAGCACCTCTTCAGAACTAGGAGACAGGGTTCAGTACTCGTCCTCAGAGAAGCAGGGCCTGGGTACTTCATGCCCGCAGGAGTATGGCTGGTTAGGGAGAACGTAAGGAAGGCTCTAAGAGGCAAACCCGTTAAATTCGGAAGTCTTGAGGATGCTTTTACATATGTTGCGAGAAGGCTTAGAACACCTTGGCAATTAATATTGAAAGAAAGCTGGCTTTTGAGGAGTATTAGGGAAAGGAGGAGGATTACGGAATACTTAAAAGAAAAACAAGACTTTAAGCATGCTTATGATTCCACTTAATAAATCCAGGGACGTTCTAATCTACAATACTCTGACGAGAAGAGTCGAGAAACTGGCTACTTTGCATCCTGGAGAAGTAAGGATGTACGTCTGCGGTCCAACTGTTTACGACGTTGCTCACTTGGGACATGCTAGGGCTGAGATAGTCTACGATTCATTCCGCAGGTTCTTGGAATACCTGGGCTACAGGGTAATACTAGTTAGGAATATTACTGACGTCGATGATAAGATAATAAACAGGGCTAGGGAGGAGAATAGACCGGCTAGCGAAATAGCACTCCAATACACAGTTAAATATTTCATTGACACTTTGAAGCTTGGGATAAAACACCCTACGTTCAACCCTAGAGTTACAGACCATATCCCAGACATAATTGGTTTTGTAAGCAGGCTTATAGAGAAGGGTTATGCATATGAATCTGGGGGCGATGTTTATTTCTCCGTAAAGAAATACCAGGGCTACGGGGAGCTCTCGGGCCAGTCGCTCGACAGGATTATAGCCGGTGCTAGAATCGAACCCGGTGAGAATAAAAAGGATCCGTTAGACTTTGCCCTCTGGAAGGCAGCTAAGCCAGGCGAAGTGTTTTGGGAGAGTCCTTGGGGGAGAGGACGTCCGGGGTGGCACATAGAGTGTTCGACGATGAGCATGAAGTACTTGGGGGAGACGCTCGATATTCATGCTGGTGGTATGGATCTCATATTTCCACATCATGAGAACGAAAGAGCTCAGTCCGAGGCTTTAACTGGTAAAAAATTCGTGAACATATGGATGCACCACGGGCCTCTAACAGTCAATGGGGAGAAAATGTCGAAATCTCTTGGAAACTACGTTACTATTGAAGACGCTTTAAAGAGGTTTGATGCGGACACCCTTAGATTTTACATACTATCTACACACTATCGTAGTCCTCTGGATTACAATGAACAGGCCCTTGAATCAGCTAAGAAGGGTTTAGACAAGGTTAGGAGGATAATCATTAGACTAGGCGATATTAGTGGAGATGGAGAAGCAGAGGAGCTCGAAGAAGAGGTTTTAAAACATCTTGCTAACGATTTCAACACGCCAAGGGCTATTGCGGTCCTAATGGATGCTGCAAACCAAATTATCGAAAGAATCAATAAAGGCAGTGTTTCCAAAAGTTTCTTAGGAGGATTTTTGAGGCTCTGGAAAATGCTTGGCTTCTTCCAGAGTGGAGTTGAAAGGTCCACTGAGAGAGAAAGACGGCTCGTTGAAGTATTGGTAACGATTAGGAGCGAGGCAAGAGCATCAGGAGACTATAAGCTTGCTGACAAAATTAGGGAAGAACTTAATAAAATTGGAATAGTGGTTGAAGATACTCCAGAAGGCACTTTTACTTACATCCTGTAGGAATTGCCTTGGGAAAAACTTAAAATAAGAGTGCTCCCTAGACTTTTTAAGTCTCAGGAAAATGAAGATCGGGGAAAAGCTGTTGAATACGAATCGAAACATAGCTTTACTAAGACTTATGCTAAAAGGTTTAGATATTATTCAGAGTAAACCATGCAAACGGGAAGAAGGATGCTAGACATTAAGGTGGAGATTTGCTAAGTGTGGGGAAATCGGTTGAACATTTGTATTAATACTTTAAACCTTAACAAAATAGCTTCTGAAGAAGGTGGTTTAGAGAATCTTCTGGTAAAGCTAGTGGAATTAGGCTTTAGAAATATAGAGCTTGATTAAGGAAGTACTAAGAACATAGAGAAAATT
>JANXDK010000065.1 GCA_025059435.1 Thermoproteota archaeon | reverse complement strand
AACTATCTGATTATTGCTTTCAAGTTCCCACAAAGTTTCTTCATTTGTAATAAATCTGCCTTCGGCATGTCCAACAGGAATCCTAAGTATCTCGCCTTTTTCCATAGTTAAGGTGAATGGTGTTTTATTATTTTCTACCCTAAGCCAGACCCATCTGCATTCATACCTTGCAGAAGAATTGTTAGCCAGGGCCACCGACGGCGTTTCCTTTATGCCATCTCCGGGTAATACTCCAGCTTCAACAAGTACTTGGAAACCGTTGCAAATTCCAAGTATCAATCTTCCATCATCTATGAATTTTTCAAGTTTTTTTCTGAGATTTGTAAGTATTCTTTTACCCCATACTGCGCCAGCCCTCACATAATCTCCGTATGAAAATCCTCCGGGGAATATCATAAGATGATAATTTAGAAGATTTCTTTCTTCAACCTTGTTCATATGCACTATCTCTGTTTCAATACCAAGCTTTTCTAAGGCTATTTTCGTTTCAAGGTCACAGTTTGTACCGCCAGTTCTTATCACGAGTGCTTTCAATTTTAATAACCTCTCCAAGCTCTCTTTATTTCGGAACTGCTTAATTCCCATGTTCTATTGTTTAAATCGACGATGCGGAGACCGGTTCCCTTAACCACCCTACCTATCATACCTATAGGCAATCCTGAAAACAACTTTTCGAATTTCATCCGGTTAGCTCTATCTATTTCTACTAGAAATCTCGAAGCGGATTCAGAGAAAAGAACGTAATCGCTTCTACCCGATTCAGATGGAACATTACGAATATCTATCTCTATTCCCAGGTTTTTAGATGCTACAACCATCTCAGCCGCAGCCACTCCTAAGCCACCTTCAGAAAGATCATGACATGATAAAATAAGATGCTCGTCAATCGCTTTTACAAGAGTATCGATTATTTTCTTTGAAAACTCTCCGTTGACTTTAGGCACTTCCCCACCATCAATTCCTTTAAGCCTCAAGTACGCAGAACCTCTAAGTTCCTCTCGAGTTAATCCTATTATGTAAATCAGATTACCTTCCTCCTTAAGATTTGGAGTCACTACTCTCCTGATATCTGGAATTATTCCTATTCCAGTTATCAAAAGAGTTGGTTTAACGGGGCCTAATGGAGACTCATTGTATAAACTGTCTTTTCCAGATATAAATGGAGCTTCTAAAATCTTAGAGAAATCGTAGCATGCTTCAACCGCCCTAAGTAATTGGCCCATGTTATCTTCATTTTCAGGATTCCCCCAGACGAAATTGTCTAGAAGTGCGATTCTCCGTCCTCCCACTGAAACATTATTCCTAATGGCTTCTTCTATCGAATTGGCAGCCATCCAGTATGGATCCGGATAGAATGGGTTTATCCCACAGGATATTACTACACCCATCCAAGAATCCTCAAGTGGTTTTATTACTGCTGCATCGCTAGGCCCGGCTTCATCCCCGTATATTGGTTTAACAACAGTGCAGCCCCTAACCTCATGGTCATAGGACCTAATAACATCTTCTTTACTCCTAATATTTGGTTCTGAAAGCAGTTTAAGTATTTCTTCACTCAGGTCACTAGGCTCGTCCAGATTAATCTCACTGCGTGGGAGTTGAGGTATCTTTGCCCTTCTAATAACTTTAGGAGGGTTAAAAAGAAATTCTAAATCAAGGTCACATACAATAAGCCCCTTTGAAAAAACTCTAATTCTTCCTGTTCCAACGAATCGCCCGATTACACTTGCTTCAACATCTTCCTCACGGAATATTTCTATAACTCTTTCAAGGCTCTTCTCCGGGACTGAAAGAAGCATCCTCTCCTGTGATTCAGAAATCCATATTTCCCAGGGAGCCATATCCGGCGCCTTCAGAGGAACCTTGTCTAAATCGATATCTATACCCAAGCCGGATCTATAAGCCATCTCTCCCGCAGCGCAGGATAATCCACCACCACCAAGATCAGTTATCCCTGAGGCAAGTCTCTCGTCTCTTATTCTGATTATCGCTCTTCTAAGTCTCTCCTCCACTATCGGATTAGGTATTTGAACAGCAGATCTTAGCTTCTCTGTCTCTTCGGTAAGCTCTACTGATGCGAAAGTTACGCCATGTATGCCATCTCTACCAGTTCTGCCACCTGCTAATACTGCAAAATCTCCCTCGCTGGTTTTTCTTACATATCCTTCTTTAGGAAGGATACCGATGCAACCGCAGTAGACAATTACATTACCAGTATAACCCTTATCGAAAAATATCGCTCCGGAAACCGTTGGAATACCCATGTTATTACCATAGTTGCCTATCCCCGCTACCACACCTCTGTATATATAGCGCGGATGTTTGACTCCGGGAGGAAGATCTTCATACCTAGTTTCTAAGGGTCCAAAGCACAAGACGTCTGTTAAAGCAATCGGTTCGCCCCATACTCCGAGAATATCTCTTATGACACCTCCCACACCAGTCGCAGCACCGCCGAAGGGCTCTACTGCAGAAGGGTGATTATGGGTCTCTACTTTTGCAGCTATCGCATAACCCTTATCAAAATTGATTATCCCAGCATTATCTTCAAATACTGAGATACACCATTCTTTGTTAAGTTCTCTAGTAGCTCTAATTATGTACGTTTTCAAAATACTGTTAATTGTCCGCCCATCGTCGGTTATAACATCTCCCTTAAAGACGTTGTGAAAACAGTGCTCCGACCATGTTTGTGCAATCATCTCCAATTCAACATCCGTCAGAGGCCTATTCCTGAAACACTGTTTTAAATACCTCATCCTATCCAAACTTATGTTAAGGCCCATCTCTCTGCTTATTTCAAGAAGCTCGTTATCGTTTGCAGAAGAAAGGTCTATCACATAGACTTCTAAGTCTTCGTAGAGCTTTTTCACAAATCGAGATTTCAGGTGGAAAGCACCTCTATGATATAATCATCTTTAACAGGATTTGCTAGAAGCTTCTTACACATGTCTTCAGCCAGCCTTGTGGCTTCTCTACTGTCTTTAACTTCAACTTCTAAAATGTAAACTTTTCCGACTTTAACTGTAGTAACAGGGAAACCAAGATCCCTTAGAGACTGGGCGGTAACATCCCCTTCTGGGTCAAAATGTCCAGGCTTTAGCTTAACTTCGACTCTCACTTTCATTTCTTCTTTCTTTCTTCGAGAAGTCTATCGGCGAAGCCGGGATATTTTAATGCAAGTATTTCAATTGCAAGTATAGCAGCATTTTTCCAATTGTCTATCCCAACGGTGGCAACTGGTATTCCAGGAGGCATTTGAACAATCGAGAATAACGCATCGAGTCCCCCTAGCTTAACCTCTTTCGGAACACCTATC
>JANXDK010000064.1 GCA_025059435.1 Thermoproteota archaeon | reverse complement strand
ACGTTATACAAATAAGCTATTCCTTAAGCAAAAAAATATGGTCGGGAGGGACTGGTTACCTTCGCATTAAGGCTGAAGGTCCAGGTTTTTACAGCGATACTAAAACGGCCACTGCAATAATAGACGTGCCCCAAGGAAGTCAGGCTATAGTCTACGTCTGCGGTGATGATCGATTCCCCCTGCCTGGAGGATGGTTTGTTGAAGACAAATACCTTGCTCTCTCCGTAGATGGACGAGAAGTATATAGGCTTGGTAGGAATGATTGGTTTTCAAATTGTTACTCCAGGGCTGCTACTATCGGTTTTGGAACACATCGGATTGAGTTAAAAATACATATTTCCGTACGCGTGTCTTCAAACGTTAGGGAAGAGCGTGATATCGCATATGCTGCAATGGACATAATGATTGAGAATAGTGGTTTCATACAAGCTCAATCGCATTCTGCTCAAGCAACTATAGATGGGGAGGTTACCCACGTGTTTTCATTTCAACTTCCTAAAATATCCATTATCGATAAAATTGATTGGAGGGCTGTTTGGAAGGGGGTCGAGAAAAGGGGCAGTGGTACACCGGGAAGTATTCAACAAGCTTCCTTCAAGGGAGTCAATAAAGACTCTTGGGTCTTTACAAGTCCTGTTGTAATCGAATTAGGAGGCCTAGTTCCGTCGGTTCAACCTACTGAAGGCTATTCTATAGATGCCGTGTATCATGAGGGCTCTGAAGATGTAGGTGTACGCAGAATCGCTGTTGCTATTAATAATGGTGAAGATGTTGGGTTTACTTCAGGGAAATATTTGGTAACTAAAATCGAATATCTTGGTTTTTATTCAACAGGTTGTACACAAGTCGATGGTTTAGATGCTTGGGCCAATAGTGGTTCAAAAGTAAATTGGTCTCAGAGAATAAGATTCTACGATGAGAATGGATGGGTTTCTGAAGAAGCTGTAAAAGGCGTGGAAACAGGTTCTTGTAGTGTGAAGAAAATCGGTGGGGGTCTTTTTTCCAAGAAAATCTATTTCTTATCCAAGAATAGAAGAGATGAAATAAAGTTGACGATCAACCTCCCGCATATAACGCTTCATTTTGACTCTATGAAAGCCGAGCCAGCAGGACCTACAGACTTGGGCTTGCGCAGAGTAGGAGAGATGGTTGAACTTAAAGTTAAGACATCCGACTGCTTAGGTGAATACTCTAGACTGGATGTTTATAGGGTTTCTGAAAAGGCTCCGGGGATTAAAAGTTACACCTATGCTCCGGTCGCCGGAGTGTACAGGGGAATAACTTCAACGATTGGGGGGAATGTAACCTTTACGATACAGTGGGTTTCTTTCAGACTGGCAATAAGTAGTGTCTCGGGTGCTGTTTTAAGGGATGGAGTATACTGGACGAAAAGCGGCTCAAAGGTTACTGTGTCTATTTCCGCATCCTTTTCTGATGACAGGGGCCCAGTTAAAAACGTTAGGATAAGAGATTCGGAGGGAAGGGAATTATTAACGGGTTCGGATGGCGTTGCTAGTTTCTCGTATGTTAAAAACGATTGCGAAATATATTTATCATACATTGCTGTCGATGATAATGGTAATCCGCTAAGCAATGAAGTAGGTCTAAGAATAGTGTTTTCAAGGATATTAGTCGAAATAGTTAATTGTGAAGGAATTCTTTTTAAAGAAGCTTATTACGGCTGTAATGATGATTATGTCAGCGTATCTGTAAGAACTGTATATTCTCACAATAATGCCCCTGTCTCGGGGGCTAAGGTACTATTCAAGCCATCCGGGTCATCTGCATTTACTGATTCGAAAGGATCTGCTGTATTGAAGATAGTTGGGAGAAATAAGGCTTACGAGGGCCTTGTAGAAGCCAGCGACTCGATTATAGATGGCAATACTAATCTCAAAATTGTCTTTACAAACGTTATTCTAGAAGCTTCGAAAAACTTATTTTATGGAGCGCCGGGAGAAGAGTTCGATATTACTATTCTTGCACGTTTAACTTTCGACGGTACTCTTCTAAACGGCGTTAGAGTAAAATGGGTCGAGGAAAACATTGTTAACGAGACTCCAGCATCTTTCAGGCTTAAGATACCTGAGCAGGGTCATTTGAAAGCAAGTTTTGAAGCACTCGATTTTCTGCCATGCGTCAAGCCATGTGAAATAGTTTTATCTCCTAAGGCAATTAAATTCGGAGGATTGGATGAAAAAGGTCCCACGATAATTAACAACGGCTTTCATTCAAGAAAATATTTTCAAGATTTCTTCTTGAACATAATGGACCTCCTGAACCTCACTATACCCAAAGTTGTCTGGTATAACAATGGTAGTATAGCTTATGGGGTTAAAATAGGAGTAGTGTCGTCAAACGGTACAGTTATAAGAATTGGTACGGTATCAGATAAAGGAGTTAGTTTTAATTGGACTGAATCTAAACCCGGTATCTACCATTATGTCTTAAAACCATTAGATAGCAACATATGGGGGGACGTTTTAAACGTTAAGGCAGTATTCACAGCATTCAACATAACTGGAGAATACATACTTGATTTAAATAATGGTACGCACACATTAATTGCTAAAGCATATTGGGCTCATAATTGTTCCCCAGCAAAAAGCCTCCCGGTTCATACCATGCTTTCTAAGAAGAGGGCAATATCTGATATGAATGGAATAATTAGAGTAGTACTAAATGATTCTGATTACAACAATTCGTGTTTCGAAGAAGTAACTGTCTTTAAGACTGACAGACATCCTTCAGGTATATGGAGAACTGTAGGAAAGTGTCAGGTAAAAATAGTTAAGCTAGAGTTAGAAGGTTTCAACGTTCGTGGCGATCAATACGGGCTTACTATATTAGCAAATTTAACAGACACGAACTACAGTATTCCCTTTGGCATAAAGATTGAGGGATATCCTCCAGAATTGTATTCTTCGATAAGGATATTGGGAATTAAAAGCGATAATTCAAGCTTAACGATTTTCATTAGACCAACTAAAAACATTTCATTTAAGGAAATACTTGCATTAAGAATGGAAGACTTTGAATACGATGGTGCAAATATTAGAGCAATAATAAGGTCTCTCTCGAACAATCTAACTGTAAGAAACGTTAAAATTAGAATACTGGGTTCGAAATTCGAAAAAGTTATTGGAGACCTTCAACCAAACACTTATTATGAGATAACTCTGGAAGTTCCGGACGAACATAGAACGAATCCTATTGTTCTGGCAGCATGTTCAGATAATACCATGCCACACGTCGTAAAGATTTGGAAGAGACAAGGAATCAGTTTCTTAACACCAGTATCCATTATACCACTACTTATAGCACTTGTCATAAGGCTTAAAAATGCG
>JANXDK010000063.1 GCA_025059435.1 Thermoproteota archaeon | reverse complement strand
AATTGAGTGAAAGCAAGCTCACGGTCTTCAGGAAAAATAAAATAGGGTTTGTCTTCCAATTCTTCAATCTAATAACCAACTTATCTGCAATAGAAAACGTGATGTTACCAATGTTGCTTTCAAGAAGATACACGCTTAAGGAGGCTAGGCTTAAGTCCCTCCACCTACTCAAGCTTGTGGGCTTCCCGGAGGATAGGCTGAGGAATACTCCAAATAGGCTTAGCGGTGGGCAGCAGCAGAAGGTCGCTATCGCAAGAGCATTGGCAAACAACCCTACGTACATACTTGCGGACGAGCCTACTGGAAACCTAGATGTCTCATCTTCAGCTGAGATTATGGCTACTCTTAAGCTATTGAACAGCTTCGGCAACACTATAATAATCGTGACCCATAACGTTGAGTTAGCTAGGATTACCAATAAGATATTCTTCATGAGGGATGGTTGCATATACGAGGATGCGCCGAGGAGCTTCTTGGAGCGTATGCCCATGGACGAATCTGCTTTCGACTCTAAGAGGAAGATTCAATTAGATATATTGAGACTTGAAAGGGAAAATATTGAGAGGCTTTTTAAAAACAAACTAATATCAAGCGATGCACATGAAAAAGCTTTGAAAACCATTGAAGAAAAGGAGTTGAAAGTTAAGCAATGAATCGTTTACTCTCTCTTCTAATAGTAATTGCTCTGATAATACCAGAGATTGTTTTTACAATACCGAGTGGAAAGAGAATAGAGGTAAGCGAGACAGTTATCTATGTTGCTGAAGTTAATCCTCTGACGGGAAACTATACTATAGAGTATAAGTCCACCATAACAGTGAGAAACGACGGTGAATCTGCCAAGTATCGTTTTAAACAGAGACTATTCGGAGTCGAAGCTTCAACGCTTGAGTTGCCGAAAGAAGCAAGACTCGCAGAATGCTCTGAAGAATTCTGCCTCTTGGAATGGGTTGTTCAAGCTAATCCTGGCACGAGCATTTTTGAAATACGTGGCAAGCCATTGTGGACGCCACTAAGCATCGATGTTAATATTATGGTCAACGAAATGAAACCCATGTATTCTTCTGCCTATGGTGTTTTCTTCGTAGAGTCTAAAGAAGATAGTGCTGTGGAGTGGAGAATAAGGCTTAGAAACAATAATCCTATTCTTTTGGATTCGATGACAAATATTTCTTCTAAGCCGCCTGTCTTCGTATCTGTTTCGATGACGTTGCCTGAGAGATATTTCAAAAATATAGTCTACAATCCTCCAATTAACACGACGAGTATTTTGGAGAAGGATACTGTTTCATGGATTCTCATAATTAGGGAAGACGTTGAGATTAATGTTAAGGCTGTTATAAGGTCTTTCGACGATTGGGGTACGATTCCATTAACACCCATATCCATATCCTTCTCGCCCATGGTAGATTCTGTTAGGGATTCGATAAGTTCTAAATTAAAATCGCTCAACATGTCCCTGAGTATGATGAAGATGATTCTCTTGCCCTTAGGTAACTTCACAAGCTTGATCAAACTCATGAATACCATGCTTGGAAACTTGAGCTATGCTCTAGAGTCTACCGGAAACCAGACGATTATGATAAGCGACGTATTGAATAAAATAGGCTCCCAATTGGGCCATGCTGCTTACCAACTTTCGGACGCGGCCTCAATGCTCTCGAAGATCATGGAAGACGTTTCTAAAGTGGATTTCCAACGTATTAGACAAGTTCTAGACTCGTCTAGGGGGATCGCCCATGGCGTTTTTAATTCGACGCTTAGAGTAATAGCTGGAGTTGAGAACGAGTTATTGGAAATAAAAGGAATTTTAATGAATTTAAGGAATAATTTAACAGACCCGGATCAAATAGAGCTAATAGATAGCGCTATAGAGCGAATAGATAATCTTTACAATAATTTGAAGAACTTTGAAAAACAGTTGAAAACAGCGCAGTCTCAAATAGACTCGCTGTTCAATAGCATCGTACCCCTCATCAATATCCTTGAGGAATACCGTTCTAAAGCTCTAGGAATGAGCTCTGGGTTAAGCGCTGGAATTTCAGCCCTTTCCCAGGTTTCCTCAGCATTATCCGAAATAAGCTCGGCGCTGAGGCTTATTGGGGAAGCAAACATTATGATGGGAGGGAATATTACGAGTATAATGCCAATTCTTGAAAACGTTTCTTTAAACCTGGGTAATGTTAAGGAGAGCTTGGAGGGGAACATGACGTCTTTGAAGAAGGCTTACGAAGAGCTTTCTACATTCCTAAGGTTGATTGATCACGGTGAGAATAGAGTGCGACTAATGGCTCCAGACTCTACTCATGAGAATACCTTATTCTTTAAGCCTGTATTTTCTGAGTATGATAACCTGCTCAGGTTGAATGCGCTTCTACTCGAAAATAAGACTAGAATCGGGGTGAGGATAATCAAGGTGCGTTACAACGGTACCTTCCGAGGAGTATTGCTGGATGATTCTAAGATTTTAGAGGGTTCGCCAGAGCTCGGCATGGAATTTTCAGGAGATAGTATAACGATTAGCCAATTCAGTTACCATGATGAGGGTAATCTTCTGATGTTCTGGAATGGACAGGAGTTCAGTTTACTCTTCTCTAATAATTCCCAGGTGATTGTAGAGGTTGATTATTCCATACTTGACGAATTGGGCGAGAGATCCGAGGTCCTGAGTTACTCGATAATCCAACCTACTCTGGGGAAAGGCTTTAACATAGTCTTTAAACCAAATGGTGAAAACCAGCCTTTAAAAACCGGTTTAAATATAGTTATGAGTCTCCTAATCGCTGCCAGCATAGTAGTCATCGTAATACTGCTTTACGCGTTTGTAAGGAAGAGGGAAGTAATCATATTCTGAAGAATAACCACTCCATTAAAGCTAGGAAAGTTTATATTCCAAATTCCCGAGGCAGGATAATACGTCGACCATGCCGATACAAGAGGTCAGCAAGATATGGTTTAACGGTAAGCTGGTAAACTGGCATGATGCTAAGGTACATGTTCTTACGCATGGTCTCCACTATGGTACTGGCGTCTTCGAGGGAATAAGGGCTTATGAGACTAGGAAGGGCACCGCAATATTCAGGTTAACCGATCATTTGAAAAGGTTCTTTCGCTCAGCCAAAATATACTTCATGGAAATACCTTACTCTCTCGATGAGCTTAGAAATGCTTGTAGAGCAGTTGTCAGAGAAAATGGCTTGAGAAGTGCCTACATAAGACCAATAGCTTTCAGAGGCTACGGCGAGATGGGCCTATATCCATTAAACTCCCCGGTGGATGTTGTAATAGCAGCTTGGTCCTGGGGTACTTACTTGGGTGATGAAGGTATAAGGAACGGGATAAGGGTGAAAACATCCTCCTT
>JANXDK010000062.1 GCA_025059435.1 Thermoproteota archaeon | reverse complement strand
CTTCCTTCAAACATAATGACAGCCAATATGGCGGCAGCCCAAAGAATAGCATTGACAATTATGACCAGAGGCAACTCTTTTCTCTTCGTCTTGGGACGGTAATCAAGATTCTATATTCGTCATTATTCTCCTATCTATGTGAGTAAGCTTATCCATGTATCTTATCCTTCTCTCCACACTATTTTAAAAGCAAAAGATGAATAAAAGCCTTTTTAGGCGAAGGCAAATCGCTCGAATTTTTGCTTATTTAAAGATATTAGGAAAGCATATGCTCGTAATGATTGCGGAATTTCCATGAACCTTTAACGTGGCTCTTCTCAACGCCCAACAGCTGGCTATAACCCCAACGGCCATAGAAGACGGGTGAATGGAAGCATACTCGATATGAACATCCAATGCTGTTATACCACCAAATCCATGAACACCGACTTCAAGCATGTTAATTGCTTTTAATAGGTTCTCTTCCATTTGAGCGATATACTTATTCTCATGCCTAATTCCAAGAGGTCTTAGGTAAATGGCTCTCTTAGCAAGGTCAAACGCTATATCCGGAGAAGGTGCAATACCAACTCCTAAGACGATCGGGGGACAGGGTTTGGCTCCAGCTTTAGCGACGCTTTCAAGTACGGTTCTAAATATTTCGTTATGTCCGGCAGTAGCAGGCAGAACTTTTAGACTTGAAACAGCCTCAGAACCCCCTCCTTTTGCTATTACTGTAATTTCCAAATTCTCTCCACCAGGTTCCCAAATAACCCATGGAATAAATCTACCAGTATTGTTTCCAGCATTTATCCCAGATGTAAAATCTATCGTGTTAGGTCTTAAGGGTATTACTTCACTCGCCTCTTTGACAGCATCATGAATTATTTTCAACAGTTCTTCCTCACCCCAATTTCCCCTCTTAACATAGAAGGTTAGAGTCCCAGTATCCTGACATATGGGTCTATGCTCTCTTTCAGCAACTTCAACATTCTCTAGAAGGATTCCTAAAATCATTTTTGGAAGCTGTCTCTCCTCATTCTCATAAACTTTCTTCAATGCGTTTTTAACATCGTCTGGAAGCTTCGTTTCACAAACCCTTATTGCTTCAACTATATGCTTCTTAAGCTCTAAAGCATCCATAAGCTAAACCACCTGTAAAAGCCTTGAGAGATTTCTATCCACCCTTTCTTTCAAAGAATCATAAATATCGTTTCCATGACTATCTATTGCAATGATTATCGGTCCCAAATCTTTAACCTTTAGATGCCACATTGCCTCAGGAACTCCAAGTTCCTTAAGCCAGTAGACTCCCAAGATCTGCTCAACTTTTTTCGATAAGAGTGCTGCAGCCCCGCCCGGAAGTACTCCATAGAAAGCCTTAAACTCTTTACATGCTTCTTTGGTTTTATTCCCCATTCCACCTTTCCCAATGATGCCTGCGATACCAGTCTCCTTTATGAAATCGTATTCGCCAGCCTCCATTCTGAAGCTAGTCGTAGGGCCGAGTGAAACTATTTCCCATTTAGAATTTTTCTTTCTAACTATCGGCCCAGCATGATACTCTATCAATCCTTCTAGGGAGAAAGGCAATTTACCCTTATTCTTACTCTCCAATATCAAGCGTTGAGTCCTGTCTCTGCTTGTAAAAACTTCGCCGCTGACGTATACAATGTCTCCAATTCTAAGCTTAGCAACATCCTCCTTCTTAAGGGGAGTTTTAAGTTTATGTTCTTCAGTCAATATGAATACGTTACATGTCCCTAAATTTAACTTTTAGTATAATTACTTAAGTAAACAGTTCTTTTTGCACTCAAATAGTATATGTATTATGAATACTTAGAACAGATATTACAGTACCTTTGATAATCTCTTTAAATCAGAAATCCACAATCATTGTAAAGCTTAATATTACAGTATTTAAGAAGAGAATCGATTTGGGGGTAAATTTAACGCCCATAATCCTGAGGAAGCCGATGAATCTAGAAAGCCTAAGAGGGATGAGTTTCGCGGTTGATGCTAATCAAATGCTCTATCAGTTTCTCGCGTTGATACGTAAGCCTGACGGAACTTTTTTCACAGATCCTAGGGGTAATGTAACTTCCCACCTAATAGGTTTCGCTTTCAGGGTCACGAGGCTTATGTGTGAATACGATATGAAGTTCATATTCGTCTTCGATGGAAAACCTGTTTTGCTCAAACTGAATGAGCTGTATGAGAGGAGACTGAGAAGAGAGAAAGCAATGGCTGAGTGGAGGATTGCATTAAAGGAGGGTAGGCTTGCAGAAGCTTTTTCCAAGGCTGTTTCCTCGACGAGGCTGACAAGCAAGATGGTTGAAGACACTAAAATCCTCCTGAGGCTAATGGGCCTCCCGTTCATTGAAGCCCCCTCCGATGCGGAGGCTCAGGCAGCATTCATAGTTCAGAAGGGAGATGCTTATGCAGTCGCTGGAAGAGATTACGATACTCTTCTATACGGTTCACCCCGTCTTGTGAGGAACCTGGCAATAAGAAGTACGGAATTCCTACCTAGCAAAGGATACTCGAAGGTTTTAAAGCCTGAGCTCATAGAAACTGAAGAATCATTAAGGAAACTTGGAATCACGAGGGAACAACTCGTTGATATCGCCATACTTATTGGAACAGATTTTAACGAGGGCGTTGAAGGCATAGGTCCTAAAAAGGCTCTTCGGCTCATAAAGAAGTACGGGAGAATAGAGGATATACCTGAAGATATTGTGGAACCCCCAGAAAATTATGAGGATGTCAGAAGAATATTCCTAAATCCTGAAGTCGAAGAGAAATACAATATTAATTACACAGGGCTTGATGAAGAGCGATTGATAGAATTCCTCTATTCTGAAAAAAGGTTTTCAAAAAAGAGAGTTATTAAGTTAATTGAAAGATTGAGAAGGTTTTACAGCTCTATTGGGAAGGATACTGGTCTTAAAAGATGGTTGCCATAATACGTGAGAAGTATAGCGATACAGGCTTTCGTTTCAGTAAAAAATTAAAACAGTAGGGTTAAAGGTTTCAAAGCTGGGCTCAGGAGACTGTTTAATTAAAGTGAACAATGCTCAAGATTCTTTGGTTTCTAATTACGAGTGCTACTGCAAGTGCAGCTACCAGTGTGGTGGGGTTTGTGGCTCTTCAACTTGCTCAGCTGGCGATAGTTTTGTCTCCTCTAGCAAAGTTTCCCTGCACTTATCTATCTCCCTCCAAAGAAATTCTGGTGCGATGAAATCAAACCTCTTAAGCAAGGAATTAAGGAGGAACACTCTATATGAAACGCCTTTAGCCACCAGAGCGGAGATAACAACATTAGCATCAACGACGAGTAGCACGAGAATTCACTTTTTCAAACCTTCCTATATAACCTATCGTATTCCTTAGATAG